>JAVBUK010000346.1:0-3325 GCA_031555345.1 Xanthobacteraceae bacterium
TCTCTCCTGTGTGTCGGAACCGCGGGGCAGCAGGAGCGGTCGACGTTTGGCGAACGGGGGTGATTTTCGAACTCGGGCTGAAATGCGGTAGATCGATGCTAGTTCCTTGTCGGCGCGGCGACATATTGTCGTCTCTCGAAACTGCGAGAGACATATTGCCGCCTCTCGAAACCGCGAAAGAGCAGTCGGAGTTCAATGTGCGGACACTTGTTTGTCGCGGATGTTCCGGCCGGTCAAGATGTCGCAGCGTTGTCCGCACCGAATTATCAGCGTGACGATGCAGCGGACGTATGGAGTTCGATCTCGTCGCGAGCACAAGAGAAGCGTCGCGGCCGCCGGATGCCGTAGCGGCGGCAACCGCTGACCGGCTGGCCTGTCAGGCGATTTGGATGGTTGGGGCACCGACACACCCTGGATGGTTGGGCCACCGACACATTCTAGGTGGTTGGGTCACCGACACATTGTAGATGGTTGGATCACCGACACACTCTGGTGTGTGTTGACGAAGCGCTGCTCCTGGTGCGCGGTGGTTAAACGCCTCCCGGCGAGCTGGCTCTCGGCGTTCACCTTGGTGATGCCGCTGTCCGGCCTCGCGCGCGGTGATTCCGTTGCGTGTCCGTCCATGGTCGCGGTCGTTCCGGTGTGCGGCCCGCCTGATCCGTTGTCCGGATCGGTCGGGTGGAAACCAATCCGGTGCGGCGTGCGGTGTCGTCAGGCGCCCGAGAAGGATTTGACCCGCAGCTCGCGGCCCGCCAGCAGTTCGGGATCGAAGCCGCCGCAGTGCGGACAGGGTGCTGTCCACGTCTCGGGCGCGTATTCGCCTGCGCAGCGGCGGCATCGGGCGCGGACCGCGATCGTGTCGACGACGAGTTCCGCGCCCTTCAGCGCAGTCTGTTCGGCAACGACGTCGAAGCAGAAACGCAACGCCTCGGGCTCCACCGCGGTGGCGGCGCCGACCTCGACGACGACCCGGGTCACCGCGCCGATTCCCTCGCGCTGCGCGCACTCGACGATCATGTCGACGATACTCTGTCCGAGGGCGAGTTCGTGCATCTGGTCACGGCGACGTTCGCGGCTGCGATCCGGCGAGTCGGAGGCGGCGCGGTCCGAGGTTCGACCAAGCCTATCGCGGAGGTTCGTGGACTGTCGAGGGACGATGGGATACGAAGTTCGACCGGGCCAGCCCCGGGCACCGGTCACCTAGGGGCCGAGCGGATTGTCTGATCAAGGCTACGTGACCGGGCTTTTGCTCGCCGCCGCGCCATGCGACAGGACATCGAACCGGAGAGAGCGCATGAAGACTTCGAGCCTGTCGACGGCAACCAGCGACGTCGCCCCGTTGGTCGACGCCGCGTGGGTGAACGATCGTCTCACCGACGGCGATCTGCGGGTGCTCGACATCCGCTCGGTGGTCGACGGCGGCGGCCGGCAGGCCTACGAGCAGGCGCTCATTCCGGGGGCCGTGTACACCGACTACGCGCAGGATGGCTGGCGGGCGACCGTCGGGATGGCGAGCGGCTTGTTGCCGGAGCCGGCGTTTCTGGCCGCGTTGTTCGGACGGCTCGGCCTGACGCCCGACCAGCACATCGTGATCGTCGGCGCGGGCACCGGGCCGGGTGATTTCAGCGCCGCAGCGCGGGTGTACTGGACCCTGAAGACCGCGCGTCACGCCCGCCTGTCGATCCTCGATGGCGGCATGGCGGCCTGGGCGGGTGACCCCGGGCGCCCGGTCGAAGCCGGCGCCGCGGTGCCGCCGGTGCCCACCAGCTATCCGGTGTCGTTCGACCCGGTCTGGCGCTGCGACCTCGCGTCGGCGCAACAGGCGGTGACCGACGGCCGTGCCGTGCTGCTCGACTGCCGGGCCCGGTCGTTTTTCGAGGGGCGGGACAAGAGCCCGCAGGCGAAGCGGCCGGGGCGCCTGCCGGATGCGCTGCACCTCGATCACGTCCTGGCGTTCGACCCGGCCAGGCGGCTCAGGCCGATGGTGGAGCTCGAGGCATTGTTCGGCGACGTGCCGGACAAACCGGTCGTCCATTACTGCAACACGGGCCATCAGGCCGCGACGACCTGGTTCATCCTGTCGGAACTGTTGGGGCGGCGGGGCTCGACGCTGTACGACGGGTCGATGTCGGAGTGGACCGAAGACCCCGATCGGCCGGTTGCGGTAGGATAGGGCCGCGCCGGCGCATGTCGACGGTTGGGCACGCGACCCACGATCTGGTTTCCAAGTCCTGGTTTCCAAGTCCTGGTTTCCGGCTGTTGCGGACCGGTCGGCGCGACTGGGGGACGATGCGCCGAGCGGGGGCTTTCCATCCCTGCGGACAGGTCTTTCCGGCGTCGTCATCACTCACCGAACCGGCGATGACGTCTTCGCCCGGCTTTCCGTGCGCCGGCCTGGTCACGTTGGGGACCGCGCTCAGCCGCAGTGAATCGATCACCCGCGGGATCCGAAGCCGGCGACCCTGGTTCGGACGACAAACGAACCGGGAGGCGGCACCGTTAGTCCGAAGGTAACGCGGATCTGATACGGGCATGCGTCAAACGGTGTCGGATCACCAGGATTGGACGAGGCATGACGGCGGCGGACGTCGATACGCACACATTTCCGGTTGCGCCCAGCGCTGCCGAGTTTCTCGCCCTGATGGCGACGATCGAGAGCTCTCCGATCGTGGTTCCCGAAGTATCGGCGGCGGCGCTCGGCCACGTCCTGTCCGGCGTGATCACCGGGGAGGGGCCGACCACGGCGGGACGGGTGCATTTTTCGCGCACGATCGACGCGGCGGATGCGGCCTGGTGCGAACGCATCCTGATCGGGGCCGGCGGGCTGGCGGGCGCGGTGACCCGTCTGGAAGCTGACCGCCTGCTCGAAATCGGTGCGGCCGCGGCGGAACGCGCCGACGGGGGACGCTTCGACGATCTGTTGGTGAAGGCCGTCGCCCACCACGCGCTGTCGGGCGCGGGCGAACTGCCGCCGCGCGACGTCGCGCTCGGCCGGACCACCCCGGTCGCCTCGTGGGCCGCCCGCTTCTCGCCTTCCGAGATCGACGGCGAGGTGCTGCGCTGGATCGCGACGCATGTCAAAGCCAGGAAGCGGTTGGCCCGGCCGCTGACGAGCCTCGCGGCGCTGCTCGCGGGCGCGTCGACGCCGCCGGTGACGTCGTCGCTGGCGAGTGTGTTCGATCTCCTGGCCTGACGGCCGCATTCGCGGTTCACGTTCGGGATCCCTTTGCGCGTGCGGAACGGCTGGATTCGCGACTGGGTTGAGACGGTCCCAACCGACAAGCCGAGGTGTCGCGGCGTCGGCCGCCCTGCGCGACGCCGGGAC
>JAVBUK010000081.1:0-3878 GCA_031555345.1 Xanthobacteraceae bacterium
CGGCAAGATCACCATCGTCGACACCGGCGTGTTTCGCGTGAACATCCCGCCGGCCGAGACGCAGGGGTTGTGCGCCGGCACCTACGAGGTCGGCGCGACCCTCACCCGGAACGGCGAAAGCCGACAACTGATCATCGGCACGCTGCCGGTCATCGACGGAATCGTGAGCCAGCTATGACCATCCCCCGCATGAAGATCAAGGCGACGCCGACCGCGAAGCTCAAGATCCGGGCGCCGGTTCCGTTTCCGGCCGATGTCGTCGGGACGGGTGGGATAGCCGTCAGGAAAGCCGGCTCCAGATGGATCGTCGCGTCGGATTTCGGGCAACTGGCGCCACTCCCGGCGGTGCCGGATCTGGCGGCCAAACAGGCGTGGGTATTCGATCCACTGACGGGCGTTTACAACCGGGTTGCGCTCGACGTTCTTCGGCAAACGGTGGCGATCGGCGTGGCCAGCGTCGCGGGATTGGCCGGCAACGTGACGGCAGATGCCCTGGTCGATGCCCTGAACCTCGACCCTTCCGATATCGGGGGGCTGGGCACCGCGGCCGGCAAGGACGTCGGAACGGGTGCGGGTAACGTCGCCATCCTGGACGAGGCCGGGCGGCTGCCCGCTGTCGACGGGTCTCGGCTCACGAACATCGGCCAGTTCCTGTCGGTCGCGGATTACGGCGCACGCGGCGACGGCGCCACCGACGACACCAGCGCGATCAACGCTGCGCTCCAGGCGGCGTCTGTTCGAAAGCGGGCGCTGTTCTTCCCGAGCGGGACCTACCGGGTGACCGAGGCAGCGCCCGGCGCGGGACACGCGCTGCTGAATCGCGGCGTGACGTGTTTCGGCGAGGGCAGCGCGACGATCATCGCGCCGCTGCCGGCGATGCCGAATTCGGCGGACTACATGCTGATCAACCCGGCGACCGGCACCGACCTCGACGCGGTGTCGATCCGCGACCTGATGATCTGGCCGGGCATCGACGGCGTGCGGCGCGGCAGGCGCGCCATCCACGGGCTGTTCGACGGGGTGAGCAACGTCAGCCGGCTGGAAATCCGGCGGGTCTATTGCGCGCCGGGAAACGACCACTCGATCCGCCTCGAAAACAATCCCGCTACCAATCCGCAGGGCGGCCCGTCCGGCAGCGTGATCGAGCAATGTGGAATCTGGGAGGGCCTGCACGCGACCTATGTCGGCGACAGCGTCTGCGTGCGGAACAACATCTTCCGGTCGTCGGTCGGTTCCGGACGACCGGGCTGCCTGCTGTACATGACCGACACGGCGTCGGCGGGGAAGGCCGGCCATTTCGTGTTCGAACAGAACAACGTCGATTGCGACGGCGGTGCCGTCAGCATCATCGCCGGGCGCGAGGTCAAGATCCTCTACAACAACATCGAGCACTCGCACGGCGCCGGCAGCCACGGCGCGGTCGTCGACATCGACGGATCGAGCGGGGTGATCGACGGGGTCGAGATTCGCGGCAATCACGTCGGCGTGTTCGGAACATCGACCGCCAGCAGCGCGATCCGGCTCAACGGCACCTCGAACGCGATCGTCGCCGACAATGTCCTGATCGCCGGAACGACCGTCGCCGTCGGCATCAATGTCAAGGCGTCGTCGACCAGTGCGCGGATCGAGTACGCCGATGGCGAGATCACCGGGTTCGAGGCCAGGATTGCCGACGACGGTCTCGGGACGTCGGGGCGGATCGGTCGGCAGACATCCCAGCGAGTATTCTACGTGAGGCCCGATGGATCCGACCGCAATTCCGGGTTCCACGATTCCGCGAGCGGGGCGTTCGGGACGATCCAGCGGGCGATCGACGCGGCGGTGGCCGACGATCTCGGTACCAACGCAGCCACGATCCGGGTCGCGGCGGGAAACTACCCGGGCGCGGTGACGCTTAAGTCGTACGCCGGGGTCGGTCCCATCAGCATCGTCGGCGACATCGCATCGCCCGGCAACGTGGTGATCAGCACCACGTCCGCCAACGCGATCACCGCCGACGGCGTGCTCGGGGTGTGGAAGCTCGGCGGAATCAAGCTCCAGACGTCGGTGTCCGGGATCGGGGTGCTGGTTTCGAACGGCAGCAAGGTCTCGCTCGACGGAACGTTCGAGATCGGGGTCTGCGCCGGTCATCATTTCGCCGTGACGACCGGCGGGGCATTGAACGTTTTCGCCGACTACACGATCTCGGGAGGCGCGCCCGCTCATATGTTCGTGCTGACCACCGGCCAGGTCGTGGTGAGCGCGGTGGCCACGACGGTGACCGGGGCGCCGGATTTCTCGATGGCGTTCGCCTGTGCGAGCGGCCTGGGAATCATCAACTCGTCGGCCTGGGTCGTTTCCGGTTCGGCGACCGGGACACGCTATCTCGTCGCCATGAATGGCGTGATCAACACCGCGGGCGGCGGCGACGAATTCTTCCCGGGCAGCGTCGCCGGTTCGGTGAGTGCCGGCGGGCAATACGTCTGAAATCGCGGTTGGGGATGAGAGGTCCCGATGTTCTCCGACAATGTCACGGCGGCACTCGTGAGTGCCGCGAAGGCGCACGGCATCGATCCGGCGACGCTCTGCGCGCTGATCGAGGTCGAGACCGGCGGGGCGATGTTCGAACAGGACGGGCGCACGCCGCGGTTGCTGTACGAGCGCCATGTCGCCTATCGTGAGGCCGCCAAGGTGTCGAACACGGTCCTGGCGGCGTTCGTGCGGGCCGGCCTCGCCGTGCCCAAGTGGAACCGGGCGACGCAGTACCGCGACCAGCGCACCTCTGCGCAGCGGCTCGACCTGCTGGCCCGCGCCCGGGCGATCGACGAGGAAACCGCGCTCAGGTCATGCTCGTGGGGGCTCGGTCAGACCATGGGGTTTCTCGCCCCGGCGCTCGGCTTCGCCTCCGCGCGCGAGATGGTCGGCCATCAGGGAACGATCGACGGCCAGATCGACTGCGTTGTCCGCGAGCTGCGCCGCTCGCATCTGATCGAGCCGTTGAACGATCTGGATTGGCATCACGTCGCCCGGCTCTACAATGGTCCCGGCTACCAGGCGAACCGGTACCATCTTCGGCTGGCCGATGCGTTCAAGCGCTGGGCGCGCCGGCTGGACGTCGAGGTGGCCGCGACCGACCCGGGGCTTTCCGTCGACGCGGTGCGCGCCGTCCAACGGCGCCTGCGCGACCTGGGCTACGCCGAGGTGGGGGCGACCGATGGCCTGTGGGGGCCGCGCACCATCGGGGCGATCTCGGCGTTCCAGGCGCATGAAGGCTTGTCGGTCACCGGCCGTCACGACGACGCGACCCGTGTCGCGATGGCCAGCGCCGAGCCCCGTCCGGTGGCGGTCGAGCGGGCCGAAGCCGGGTGCAGCGACCTGAAGAATTCGCGCACGTTGAAGCAGGCGGGACAAATCACCATCGGGGGGCGGGTGATGAAATGGCTCGGGTTCGGCGGCGCCGGCGCGGCCGGGGCCGACCAGGCCGGTTGGCTCGACGATCTCGCGAAAAGCGTCGACGAGATCGACACGCTGCGCGGCCTCGCCGCCACGCTGTTCGACCTCGCCGCCTGGGACATGCAGGGCGTCGTCGTGCCGAAGCTCTCGGTCAACGTCTCCTCGCGCCGGCTGCAGGACCCCGATCTCTGCGCCTCGCTGCGGGCGCTGCCGCTGCAGGCCGGACGGCTGTCGTTCGAACTGCTGGAATCGATCTTCCTGGACGACTGCGACCCGAAGATCCTCGAAAGCCTGGCGGAGATCCGCAAGCTCGGCATCGATATCGAGGTCGACGACTTCGGCACGGGACATGCCTCGATCGTCAGCCTGATGAAGCTCCTGCCGCGCCGGCTGAAGATCGACCGCCAACTGGTCAAGCCGATCGTGCGGTCGCAGGCGCAGCGGCG
>JAVBUK010000528.1:0-3441 GCA_031555345.1 Xanthobacteraceae bacterium
TTGGCCTGCAGATCGAGCACCCCGGCCTTCAGCGGATTGCCCATCGGGCCGATCCCCGGCGCCGCCTCGTCGGACCAGCCCTCCAGCATGATGCTGACGTTGACGGCAAGCGACTTGCCTGTCGGCCAATCGGTCGGCAGCGGCGTCGGCGCGGTGTCTGAAAAGACGGGTGCGACCGGCTTTGCGGAGGCGGGCGAGCATGTCATGGGATTATCCAGGTTCTTGTCAACATGTTCGAACATTTCGTATCAATAGCCTTGCTGTTCGAACATTCGGGGCAAGTACGTATCTTGTTCGAACGCAACGATTCGAGCATCTTCAGGGGTCGAGAGGCAGCCCTATCTGCCCTGCCGGCAGAGACTGATGGGTAATATGATGAGGAAGAAATTCGACCTCGCGAATCCGCGCGCCGGCGAGACGCTGGCCTCGGCGACTTACGCGCGCCTTCGGTGCGACATCATCGACGGGGCCATCCCCGGAGGCAGCCAATTGCGCGTGCGCCAGTTGTGCGAGCGCTACGGCGTGGGGTTCAGTCCGATCCGGGAAGCCCTGAACCGGTTGGCCAGTGACGGGCTGGTGGAGCAGATCGATCGTCGCGGCTTCGCGGTCATTCCACTCAGCAAGGCGGAACTCGAGGAGATCACCCGAACGCGGTGCTGGTTGAACGAACTCGCGTTGCGCAAGTCGATCGAACGGGGCGATGCGGCCTGGGAGGAGCGCGTCGTCGTCGCCTTCCATCGGCTGACGCGCATTTCGGTCCGCGCGGAGGATGGCGCGGCCGCCGACGGCGCCCGGGCGCTGAATTCCGAGAACGAAGCCGCCCATCGGAATTTCCACGAGAGCCTGCTCAGTGCCTGCGGGTCCTCCTGGCTGCTGGGATACTGCGCCCAACTGTTCGACCAGTCGGACCGGTATCGCAGGCTTGTCAGGCCGTCGGTGCGGCAGGAGCGCCAACACGACGAACACCGGTTGATCATGGAAGCGACGGTGGTGCGTGACGTCGAACGGGCGGTCGAACAACTGAACCGTCATTTCCTGCAGACGGCGGAACTGGGATACGCCGCTCTCGACGATGCCGTACAGGAGGGGGCCGCGCCCTGAAGCTCCGCGGATCCCGCGTGCCACCGACACTATCGATGTTCAACCCAATCAACGAGCCGAACCGATGACCGACAAGTACTTCCGAGAGAATCAGTGGTGGGTCTGCCCCTACAACGATGCGCGTGAGGTCGCGGCCGAACGCCAGTTGCCGGCGAAGGTCGAGATCCACGACGCGACGCTACGCGACGGCGAGCAGACGCCGGGCGTCGTGATGGACGTGAAGGACAAGGTCGCGATCGCCGAAAAGCTCGCCGAGGTCGGGGTCGAGCGCATCGAGGCCGGCATGCCGGCGGTCTCCGAGATGGATTTCGAGGCGATCCGGCAGATTTCCAGGTTGGGGCTGAAGTCGCGGATCTATTCGTTCGCCCGGGCGGTCAACGCCGACATCGACAAGGCGGTCGAGTGCGGCTGCCACGGCGTGGTCATCGAGGTGCCGATCGGCTACCCCAAGCTCAAGTACCAGTTCAAATGGACGTGGGAAGACGTGCTGCGCAAGAGCGTCGACGTGGTCAACTACGCCAAGAAGCGCGGCCTGCACACGGTCTACTTTCCCTACGACACCACCCGGGTGCGCGAGGACGATTTCGAGAACGTGCTCACCCGCCTGATGCAGGAGGCGCCGCCGGACGCGGTCGGAGTGGTCGACACCATGGGGTGCGCGCTGCCCGGGGCGATCAAGCACATGGTGCGCTGGGTCCGGCGGCTGACCGGGCTGCCGGTCGAGGTGCATACCCACAACGACTTCGGCATGGCGGTGGCGACCGAACTGGCCGGGGTCGAGGCGGGGGCCACCTGCATCCACTCGTGCGCCAACGGGCTGGGCGAGCGCACCGGCAACGCGGCGCTGGAGGAGCTGATGGTCGCGCTGCACGTGCTGTACGGCTATGACCGGCAATACCGGATCGACAAGCTGCCGGAGCTGGGGGCGCTGGTGAGCCGGATCACCGGGCTGCCGATCGCTGCCAACAAACCGATCCTGGGGGCGCGCAACTTCACCCGCGAATCGGGCATCGGGGTCGATCTGGTGGTGAAGGAGCCGCTGGCGATGTTCGGCACCCACCCGGCGCTGACCGGGCGGGCGGGCGAGGTGGTGCTCGGCAAGAAAAGCGGCAAGGCGTCGATCACCTACAACCTGGAGAAGCTCGGCTACGATGTCGCCGACGACGCGGCGGTGACCGAAATGCTCAAGCAGGTCAAGGACCGGGGCATCGCCAAGCGCGGCCTGGTGAGCGACGAGGAGTTCCGCAGGATCGCCGACGGCGTGCTGGCGCAAAAGCCGACCGCATAAGCCGCCGCCGATAGCTAATCCGGCTGATCCGTTCCGCGGGTCGGCCGGATTCGACGGTCTCATGACGTCGACGACGATCCCGCTTCGTCCCGCGTGGCAAAGCGGTGGTGCGACACCAATTTGCCTGCGTGTGCCCATCCGGTTGGATGGCAACTTGGCCCCGGCGCCAAGATCGAACAGGCGATTTCGACACGATCAGACGCGGTTGAACCATTCCCCGGATCAGCCGGCTGCTGACGGCCGCATGCACGCCCGATACCACCACTCCGGCCGCCGACCAGGCCGAGATCAACGAGGTGCCCTGCGTCACCACCGACACGCCGTGGCAGCCGCACTTCTTCGGCCGCAAGGGTGATCCCGAGAAGGGATTCACCTGGACCTATCACTTCTTCTGAGGTCTCGAGGATGCCATCGCGGCGTTCATGGGGCTGTGGAACAGCGTGCCCAGCAACAAGATCGTGGGCTGTCTGTTCCCGAACGACGCCGACGGCAACGCCTGGGGCGACGACAAGATCGGCCTGCCCAGCGCCCTCAAGGCCGCCGGCTACCAGGCGATCGACACCGGACGCTTCCAGCCGTTCAACAACGACTACACGGCACAGATCACCGCGTTCAAGAACGCCGGGGTCGAGATCGTCACCGGCAACCTGACGCCGCCGGACTTCGCGACCTTCTGGTCGCAGGCCGCCCAGCAGGGCTTGAAGCCGAAGGTGTGCACGATCGGCAAGGCGCTGCTGTTCGGCGCCGTCGTGATCGCAGACGACATCAGCTTCGCCCTCTCGGAGGGCGAGGCGCTCGGCGTTCTCGGCCCCAACGGCGTCTGCAAGACCACCCTGTTCGGCATCATCACCGGCACCGTGCCGCTGGATTCCGGACCGGTGCGGTTCGCCGGCACCGCCATGGTGGGAGCGCTGATCTTCCTGCAGAAACTGCGGGTTTCGCCCGACACCGCGTTCAGCCTCAACGAATGGACCGCCTTCATCATCTTCATGTCGGTGATCGGCGGCATCGGCCGCGTCGAGGGACCGGTGGTCGGCACGATCGTGTTCTTC
>JAVBUK010000288.1:0-7158 GCA_031555345.1 Xanthobacteraceae bacterium
TCGCCGCGGAGACCGGCGTCGCGCTGCGCTATCAGGTCGGCACGATGATCGAGCTGCCGCGCGCCGCCCTGCTGGCGGGCGAGATCGCCGACACGGCGGAGTTCTTCTCCTTCGGGACCAACGATCTCACCCAGACGACGTTCGGCATCAGCCGCGACGACGCCGCGAGCTTCCTCGGCCCCTACACCACCAAGGGCATCCTGCCGAACGATCCGTTCGTGTCGATCGACCAGGAGGGCGTGGGCGAACTGGTGCGGATCGCGACCGAGCGTGGCCGCAAGCGGCGTCCGGGCCTCAAGCTCGGCATCTGCGGCGAGCACGGCGGCGATCCGGCGTCGGTCGCGTTCTGCGACCGGATCGGCCTCGACTACGTGTCGTGCTCGCCGTTCCGCGTGCCGATCGCCCGGCTCGCGGCCGCCCAGGCGGCGCTCGCCGCGGACGGCGACGACACCGTGTAGGCGGCTCGCCACGCCGAATGGCATCGGATGTTTCTCCCGGCGGCCGGCCGCGCGCCTTCGCCGGCGTGTTAACGCCGTGTCAAGCTTAATTCGGTAGAACGGTTGCACGGCGGACCGGCCGCGCAACGCGTGTCTCAGTCACCCCCGGACCATGCGCGGCCGCCCCCGCCCGAGTTGCGTTGTGTAGCGTAGGCGTGAGCAGTCGCATGCGAATTGCGCGAGTAACATCACGCGGGGGATGCGCGTCCTTCGGCCTCGCGCTCGCCCTGTTCGGGTTGGCGCCGGCGAAGATCGGGCCGCAGGATCTCGCCGCGCTGCTGACCGGCCAGCCGGGCGCCGCCGAGCGCTGGCGCTCCCACCTGATCGACTCGCCGTTCGGCACGATCCACCCGGCAACCTTCAGATTCCCACGGATCGGCAGCCCGCCCAGTGCGGTTGGAATCAAGCTGGCGAGCCTCGGGCCGGACGTCACCGGCGCGCTCGGGTCCCGCCTGTTGTTCGATACGGCGGATGACGAACCGGTGCAGTTTCCGGTCGTCGACCGCACCCGCAAGGGCGACCGGCTGGTCGCCGCCGCCGTCGTGCCGCGGGGCGAACCGAAACCGGCGGCGCAGCCCGCCGACCCGGCTTCCGACCCGTCTTCGATGACGCCGCGGGACGACGGCAAGGCGGACTCGCCGCGCAGGGTGACGGTCGCGAGCGTTTCGCCAGCCGCCGATGCGGTGCCGGCCGGCACCAACCTGATCGCTCCGATCGCGATTTCGCCGCCCAGGACGGTGGCCTCCGACGAGCGCGTGGCCGCCGCTGCAGCTCCGGTCGCCGTCGCGGTGGCGGTTCCCGGGGTCGGCACCGAGGCCGCGGTCACGACGCCTGAACCGGAGACCCCATCCGCGCTCGGGCCGGTCGATGTGGAGGACTGGTTTCCGACCCTCGACGACGACACCAGTCCGGTGACCCGCGCGTCGCGGGTCTACTTCGGCGCCGAGCCGATCGGCGGGATGATGTCGACCCTGCAGCCGTGGGGGCCGGGGCAGCAGCCGGTGTTCGAGAATGTGCTGCCGGATCCGGGGCCGCGCGGCAAGATCGTGTCGGTTCCAAGACCGCCGGAGGCGGCGAGCGCGACGGGCGGTGAAACCGTCGCCGGCAAGGGCCAGGTGACCGGCGAGGGACGGCGCCCGAAGAGTCCGGCGGAGCGGCTCGGGCTGACCGACAAGACGCGGGCGAAAGCCGAGAAATGCCTGACCGACGCGATCTATTTCGAGGCGCGCGGCGAACCGGTGCGTGGCCAGATCGCTGTCGCGCAGGTGGTCATGAACCGCGTGTTCTCCGGCTACTATCCGGGCAACGTCTGCGGCGTGGTCTATCAGAATGCCAACCGTCGCCTCGCATGCCAGTTCACCTTCGCGTGCGACGGCATCCGTGACCGCGTGACCGAGCCGGGCGCATGGTCGCGCGCCAAGCGCATCGCGCGCGACACGCTCGACGGAAAATACTGGCTGGATGACGTCGGCAAGGCCACGCATTATCACGCCTCCTGGGTCCATCCCTGGTGGGTGCGGGGAATGCGCAAGCTGGACCGGATCGGCGTGCATACGTTCTATCGTCCGCGGCGATGGGGCGACGGCTCCGATGCGCCGAACTGGGGCGACGCCACGGCGACGCGCGAGGCCGCCCGCCATCTGTAGCGTGCGGCCGCAACATGCGGCCGCAACCCGAACCCGGCTGGTCCGTTCGGCGGACCGGCCGGATTTCGCCAGGTCCATGCGGCGCTTGAAATTTGTTCGCGGACCCCGGCGTGATGGCGGCAACTGCGCAAATCGTCGGCGGTATTTTTCGACCTCTGTCGGCTCGATCCGTTGGCGGAAAATTTGCCGGCTGGCGCAGGACCGGGAATTTCGGTATGTCGGGGTGGCGGCTTGGCCGGCTGATCGGCCCGAAATCGCGACAATTGGCCTAAGTCATAGTGCGGCCGCGTGAATGTGCTGAATTCCTGTGTACGAGCATGGCTGCGGCGATCGGCCGTGTTGCGCAATGCTGATTTGATTGGTTGTGAATTCACCGCGGATCGTCTGATTCGCGGGCGGGGGTTCCATCGACAGTCCATGTGGGCTGCATCCAGGAGAAGAAACGTGCTGTCTGGTCTGCCGCGGCCGGAAACGGTCATCACCGTCGACATCCCCGGACTGTTCGCCGAGCGCGAACACGACCGCAGCGGGCTGCACAGTCGTCACCTCAACGAGCAGATGGTCAAGGTCCTCAAGACCATCGGCTACGACGTCGGCTTCTGCCGCGGCAAAGGCCAGTACCTGTACGACCGGACGGGGGCGCGCTATCTCGACCTGCTCAGCGGATTCGGCGTGTTCGCGATCGGACGCAACCATCCCGCTTTGCGGCAGGCGCTCGCCAGCGTGCTCGACAGCGAGCTTCCCAATCTGGTGCAGATGGACGTGTCGACGCTCGCCGGCGTTCTCGCCGAGCGGCTGCTGGCGCACGTGCCGCATCTCGACAAGGCGTTTTTCGCGAATTCCGGCGCCGAGGTGGTCGAGGCGGCCATCAAGTTCGCCCGGGCGGCGACCGGGCGCTCGGGAATCGTGTTCTGCGATCACGCCTTCCACGGCCTGACCAACGGCGCCTTGTCGCTCAACGGCGACGACATCTTCCGTACCGGTTTCGGCGAGCTGCTGCCGGATTGCGTCCGCGTTCCGTTCAACGACCTGGCGGCCCTGGAAGCGGCGCTGCGGACGCGGACGGTCGCGGCCTTCGTGGTCGAGCCGATCCAGGGCAAGGGCGTCAACCTGCCGGACGACGACTACCTGCCGGGCGTCGCCGAACTGTGCCGACGCTACGGCACCCTGTTCGTGGCCGACGAGGTCCAGACCGGGCTGGGACGCACCGGCCGGTTTCTGGCGATCGAGCACTGGAACGTCGAACCCGACATGGTGCTGTTGGCGAAAGCGCTGTCCGGCGGCCATGTCCCGGTCGGCGCCGTGCTGATGCGCAAACAGATCTTCGCCAGGATATTCGACCGGATGGACCGCGCGGTGGTGCATGGCTCGACGTTCGGCAAGAACGATCTGGCGATGGCGGCGGGGATCGCGACGCTCGACGTCCTGGACGCCGAAGGCCTGATCGAAAACGCCGCGCGCACCGGCGAGCAGCTGATGCGCGGGCTGGGGGCGATGACGTCGCGGTACGAAATGCTCAAGGAAGTGCGCGGCAAGGGAATGCTGCTCGGCATCGAGTTCCAGCCGCCGACCTCGTTGAAGCTCAAGGCGTGCTGGAGCCTGCTCGAGTCGGCGAACAAGGGCCTGTTCTGCCAGCTGATCACCATCCCGTTGTTCAAGGAGCACAAGATCCTGAGTCAGGTCGCCGGCCATGGCAGCCATACCGTCAAGCTGCTGCCGCCGCTGGTCCTGACCAGTGCCGATTGCGACTGGATCCTCGAGGCGTTCGAGGCGGTGATCGCCGCCGCCCACGAGGGCCCGGCGGCGGTCTGGTCGCTGGGCAAGACGCTGGTCGGCCACGCGATGCGGCCGGCCGGCTGACGCGCGCGGACCGCGCGATCCGCCGGCGCCGCGGTCACGTCGCGATGTCGAGGGCGAGGTCGAGATTGGCGGCGGAGTGGGTGATCGCGCCCGACGACAGATAGTCGACGCCGCTTTCGGCGACGGCGGCGACGGTCTCGAGCGTGATGCCGCCGGAGGCTTCGCTCACCATTCGTCCGCCGATCATGTCGACCGCGCGGCGCAGCGTCGCCGGGTCCATGTTGTCGAGCAGCACCGCGTCGGCGAGTCCGACGTCGACGACCTCGCGGAGCTGGCCGAGGGTGTCGACCTCGATCTCGATCTTGACCAGGTGCCCGGCCGTCGCCTTGGCGCGTTCCAGGACCGCGCGGATGCCGCCGGCCACCGCGATGTGGTTGTCCTTGATCAGGATGGCGTCGTCGAGCCCGAAGCGGTGATTGAACCCGCCGCCGCAGCGGACCGCGTATTTCTGCAGGGCGCGCAGCCCCGGCGTGGTCTTTCGGGTGCAGCAGATCCGCGCCCGGGTATGGGCGACGCGGCGCGCGAACGCGGCCGCCGCGCTGGCGATTCCGGACAGCGACCCGGCGAAGTTGAGGGCGACGCGCTCGGCGCCGAGGATCGCCCGGGCGTCGCCGTGGATCGTCAGCAGCGGGGTGTCCGGCTCGACGGCGTGGCCGTCGATCACCTGTGCGTCGATCTCGACCGCGGGGTCGAGGGTGCGGAAGGCCCGCGCCGCCAGCGGCAGGCCGGCGACGACGCCGCGCTGGCGCGCCACCAGCACGGCGCGCGCGCGGGTGCCCGCCGGCACGGCCGCGACCGAGGTGATGTCGCCGGCGCGGCCGAGATCCTCGTCGAGCGCGCGCGCGGCCGCCTTGTCGACGATCAGCGGCGACAGAAAGGCATCGGGACAGTACAGGGACGCAATCATCTCGGGCCTCCGGCCGGTTCACCGCGCGCGTGCCGTGCGGCGTGGCGCGACGGTGCGAGCCCGCCGCCGACGATGACGACGTCGGCGCCGCCCGCGCCGCCCGCATGAACATCGAATGACTTGTCGTTCATCGGCTTCGTTCCGGCCGGCCCGCGGTCAGCTCTCGAGGTGGATCATCCGGTCGACCGCCCGGCGCGCCTTGTCGGCGATCATCGGGTCGACCACCACCTCCTCCTGCATGCCGAGCAGGCTGTCGAGGATCTTCGGCAGCGTGATCCGTTTCATGTGCGGGCACAGGTTGCACGGGCGGACGAACTCGATGTCGGGCAGTTCCGCCTGGACGTTGTCGGCCATCGAGCATTCGGTGACCAGGACGATCCGCTTGGGACGGTTCTTGCGCACCCAGTCCACCATGCCGGCGGTCGAGCCGGTGTAGTCGGCTTCGGCCAGCACGTCGGGCGGGCATTCGGGGTGGGCGATGATCCGGATCGACGGATCGTCGGCGCGGCAGCGCGCCAGCTCGTCGCCGGTGAAACGCTCGTGCACATCGCACGCCCCCTGCCAGGAAATGATCTTCACGCGGGTCTGCGCGGCGACGTACTGGGCCAGATACCGGTCGGGCAGGAAGATCACCTGGTCGGCGCCGAGGCTTTCGACCACCTGCACGGCGTTGGCCGAGGTGCAGCAGATGTCGACTTCCGCCTTCACGTCGGCGGAGGTGTTGATGTAGGCGACCACCGGCACGCCGGGGTGACGGCCGCGCAGGACCCGCACGTCTTCGGCGGTGATCGATTCCGCGAGCGAGCAGCCGGCGCGGGCGTCGGGGATCAGCACGGTTTTCTCGGGGTTCAGGATCTTGGCGGTCTCGGCCATGAAGTAGACCCCGCACTGGACGATCACGTCGGCTTGCGCCTTGGCGGCCGCACGCGCCAGCTGCAGCGAATCGCCGACGAAATCGGCGACGCAGTGGTAGATTTCCGGCGTCTGGTAGTTGTGCGCCAGGATCACGGCGCGGCGCTCGCGCTTGATCTCGTTGATCGCCTTCACGTAGGGGGCGAAAAAGGGCCACTCGACCGCCGGCACGACCTGCTTGATCCGGTCGTAGAGCGGGGCGGTCTCGCGGCCGATTTGCTCGTTCCATACCAGCGGGGGGGCGGGCAGCGGCGGAAAACTCCGGTGCGACAGCGCCGTCGCACCGCCGCGCAGGGCGATCTTGCGGGAGGGGGCAGTCACCGCCATGGGGATCTCCAACACTTAATATGCTCATTTTGAGCATATATTGGGACAAAAAGAGCCGGCGGGCAGCGGCCGGGTTGCATTATCCTCACTTAGAGCAAATCCTGTATAGCACCTTTCCGGCGTCTCCGCCAGTGTCCCCGGTTCCGTTCGCCAGGGCGATCGGGTGACAGGGCGATCGGGTCAAGGCCGTTTTGGCGACAGCGGATCTTGGCAGGGTCCGGAATCGGCGTTTTCCATCTTCGGTCGGATGGAAGAACCCGAAAGGCCCTTCACCCGATGCCCCGGTTCCGTTCGCAGCCCGCGCCGGCCGCGGCCGCGAAATCCCGCCGCTCCGTTGCTCCGACCGGCCGGGTCTCGGTATAAGCGTGCGACATGCCGGGCGTGACGGCGGATGCCGTCGGTTGCGCCGGGCCCCTTCCGTGCCGAGGAGAGCATCCCGTGTCCACCTTCAAAGCGATCGTCATCACCAAGACCGACTCCGGACCGGCGGCCGCGCTGACCGATTTCGACGACCAGGACCTGATGGACGGCGACGTCACGTTCCGGGTCGAATGGTCGACGGTGAACTACAAGGACGGGCTCGCGGTCACCGGCAAGTCGCCGGTGGTGCGGCGCTTTCCGATGATCGCCGGCATCGACGGCGTCGGCACGGTCGAGGCTTCGAGCCATCCCGACTGGAAGGCGGGCGACAAGGTGATCCTCAACGGCTGGGGATGCGGCGAAACCCATCTGGGAACCTATGCGGCGCGGGCTCGGGTCAAGGGCGACTGGCTGGTCGCCCTGCCGCCGGGGATGGAGCCGCGGGACGCGATGGCGATCGGCACCGCCGGCTACACCGCCATGCTGTCGGTCCTGGCGCTGGAGCGGCAAGGGCTTTCCCCGCAGCACGGGCCGGTGGTGGTGACCGGGGCCGCCGGCGGCGTCGGATCAGTGGCGGTGAGCCTGTTATCGCAACGCGGCTTCCACGTCATCGCGTCGACCGGGCGCCCGCAGGAAGCGGACTATCTCA
>JAVBUK010000393.1:0-4207 GCA_031555345.1 Xanthobacteraceae bacterium
GGCGGTTGCACCAGCGTCGGTTGCGGCAGTGGCAGGAGCTGAGCCGAGGGCGCCGGCTCGTGGACGACCGGCTCGGGGGCCGGAAGCGGCGCCAGGGTGGGTTCGACGCGCCCCGGCCGCACCGCGGCGCCATCGAGCGCATACGGCTCGGGTTCGGACCGCGCGAATTCCCGCATGCGCTCCGCCGATTCCCGGCCGTCCACCTCGCCGGCGCCGTCCTCCTCGTCGTCGCCGGCCGAGGCCGGCGCCGGCTGCGGAGCGCCGTCGCGCCAGACCGACTGGACGAACCGCCCTCCCTGCTCGCGCAGAATGCGCTGCACCCCACGGATGGTATAGCCCTCGCCGTACAGCAGGTGCCGGATCCCGCGCAGCAGGTCGACATCGTCGGGGCGGTAGTAGCGCCGCCCGCCGCCTCGTTTCATCGGCTTGATCTGGGCGAAGCGGCTTTCCCAGAATCGCAGCACGTGCTGCGGAACGTCGAGTTCTTCCGCGACTTCGCTGATGGTGCGAAAGGCGTCAGGCGCCTTGTCCACTTCCCCCTCCGTGACCCGTCAGGTTCCGCCCGCTCCCGCACCGCGGCCCGCACCATCGCCCCCGTCGCGCGGACGCTCATTTCCGCACGGCCACCGGGTCGACCGGGACGCTTTGTCGAATGCCATGGCGTCAGGCAGATTCGCTGCCGGCCAGAGGATAACGCGCGGATGCGATTCTGTCGCGACTCCGTCGCCGGTCGGCTTTACGCCGCCGTCATTCCGAATCGTCGGGTTCGTCGAGCGAAAACTCGACCGGAGCCGCGTTGGGTCCGGCGTTGATGCGCTGCTTGAGGATCGCGGACGGTTTGAACACCATCACCCGCCGCGGCGAGATCGGCACTTCCGTTCCGGTCTTCGGATTACGCCCGATGCGCTGGCCTTTTTTGCGCACGACGAACGAACCGAACGAAGAAAGCTTCACCGTTTCGCCCCGTTCGAGGCAATCGGTGATCTCCTTCAGGACCAGCTCGACCAAAGTCGCGGATTCGGTCCGCGACAGCCCGACCTTTTGGTAGACCGCCTCGCAGAGGTCCGCACGTGTTACTGTCTTTCCCGTCATCGCCCAGCCCCGCCGATACGGCCGATCAACTTATCTCTCTGAATTTTCAGAGGATATGAGCTTGGCCCCACCCGGTCAACGGGGTTGCGCAGGGTGTGGGTAATCAAATTGTCTCACCAGCGCAGCAGCACCGCCCCCCAGGTGAAGCCGCCGCCCATCGCCTCCAACAGCACCAGATCGCCCGGTTTGAGGCGCCCGTCGTCGGCCGCATGCTTGAGCGCGAGCGGACTCGAGGCCGCGGAGGTGTTGCCATGCCGATCGACGGTGATCACGATCTTTTCCGGCTTCACGCCCAGCCGGGCGGCCGAATCGTCGATGATCCGCTTGTTGGCCTGATGGGGTACGAACCAGTCGATATCGTCGACCGTGTAGCCGGTGGCCGCCAGCACCTCCTCGACCACGCCGGAAATCATCGACACGGCGTGCTTGAACACCGCACGCCCCTCCATGCGCAGGTGACCGGCGGTGCCGGTCGACGATACGCCGCCGTCGACGAACAACTTGTCCTTGTAGCGGCCGTCCGAGCGCAGGCGGGAAACCAGGATGCCGCGGTCGTCGCGCCGGCCGGGCTGCGTCTGGGCGTCGAGCACCACCGCACCCGCACCGTCGCCGAACAACACGCAGGTGGTGCGGTCGTTCCAGTCGAGGATGCGCGAAAAGGTTTCCGCCCCGATCACCAGGGCGCGCTTGAATGCGCCGGTCCTGAGCATCGCGTCGGCGGTGCTGAGCCCGAAGACGAAGCCCGAACACACCGCCTGGATGTCGAACGCGGCGCCGCCGGTGATGCCCAGCCCCGCCTGCACCGCGACGGCGCTGGCCGGGAAGGTGTTGTCCGGCGTCGCGGTCGCCAGAACGATGAGGTCGATCGACTGCGGATCGACCCGCGCGGCCGCGACAGCGTCGCGCGCCGCATGGAGGGCGAGATCGGAGGTCACCTCGCCGTCGGCCGCGATATGCCGCTTGCGGATGCCCGTGCGCTGGGTGATCCATTCGTCGGAGGTGTCGATCCTGCGCGCCAACTCGTCGTTGGTCACCGCATGCTTCGGCAGATAGCTGCCGATTCCGAGAACAACAGAACGCGTTTCACTCACGATTTGGCTCCCGCCGCACAGGCTGCCGGCTCGACCGGCGCATCTGTTCCCAGCATCTGGCTGATCTTGTCAAGCAAGTCGAACTTGACGACGTTGTATCCGACATCGACGGCGGCCGCGAAACCTTCGGCATCGGTGCCTCCGTGACTTTTGATCACCAGGCCGTTCAAGCCGAGGAAGACCCCGCCGTTGGCCTTGCGGGGATCGAGCTTTTCCTTGAGGGCGTGGAACGCACTGCGCGCGAACAGATATCCGATCCGGGTGCTCCAGCTGCGGTTCAACGCCCCGCGCAGGAACTCGGCGAACTGCTTCGCCGTGCCTTCCGCGGTCTTGAGCGCGATATTGCCCACGAACCCTTCGGTCACCACCACGTCGACGGTCCCCTTGCCGATGTCGTCACCTTCGACGAAACCGACATAGGCGAGATGCGACCGCGGATTCTCACGCAGCCGGCGCCCGGCCTCGCGCACCTCTTCCAACCCCTTGACCTCTTCCACCCCGACGTTGAGCAGCCCGACGGTCGGCCGTTCGAGTCCGAGCAGCACACGCGCCATGGCGCCGCCCATCGCAGCCAGTTCGACGAGATGCTGGGCATCCGCCCCGATCGAGGCGCCGACGTCGAGCACGACCGATTGGCCGCGCAGCGTCGGCCACAGCCCCGCGAGCGCCGGCCGTGAAATACCCGGCCGAGTCCGCAGATGGACGGTGGCCATCGCCATCAGGGCTCCGGTGTTGCCCGCCGACACGGCGACATCCGCCTCACCCCGCTTGACCGCATCGATGGCCAGCCACATCGACGAGCCGTGCCGACCCTGGCGCAACGCCTGGCTCGGTTTGGCGTCCATGCGCACCGCCAAGTCGGTGTGAATGATGCGCGTCGCGGCCCTGAGTTTCGGTCGCGCGTCGAGCAACGGCGCGATCACGGCGCGGTCGCCGAACATCAGGAATTCGGCATCCGGATGCCGAGCGAGCGACATCTCCGCACCCGGCACGACGACCGGTACACCGTGGTCGCCACCCATGGCGTCGAGGGCAATGCGAATGTTTTGCGGCATCAGTCGACGTGACGGCTCCCGACGGATTCGCCGGAATACGGTTTGCGACCCATACCCCTGGCGGCGGCGGGGGGGACAATAGCGTGTTGGCAGACCGTTACAATGGGCTTTTGCCCATCGGTGTCCCGCCGGAAGGTCATTTGAGCTGCCCGGTTTGCCGCCCCCGGCGAGAATACCGCTGGTTGTAGGCGCCATGCGCCTTCCACTTGGTTGCTTTGTGGCCGACGGATGGAAACACCGCGCGGGCCCGGCGACATTCGGCCGATCCGAAGCGGATCAATCCGGATCGCCGGCCCGCTTCTTCAGGCCCGCCAGGGCCGCAAACGGTGAATCGGTCCCCTCCCCGGCCGCCGGAGACGCGAAAACAGCGTCCGGCTTGCGTGGATAGGGGTCGACCCCGAGCACCAGGAACTCGGTCGCAATCCGGCCGAGATCGATCCGGCCGTCGATCAGGGGCTCCGGCGGGTCGGCCTGGTCGGGATCGAGTACCGCCTCAAGCTCGGCCGCTGCGACCTCCGCTGCGCCGGGCGGCTCAAAGGCGAGATCGACCTTTTCGCGCACCTCGTTGGTGACCGGATCGAGGGTGACCACACAGGTCTGCTCGACCGTGCCGGATACCTCGCCGCGCACCCGCAGCCCTCGTCCTTGCCGGGTCACATCGAACACGGCATCGAGCCGCGGCAGCCCGTCGATCGCCGCGAGGGTCGCGATGGCCTCGCGCGTGGCCCCGTCGGCGGACAGAGTGAAGTGGAGTCCGCGCTCGGAAACATCGTCGAGCGCGACCGGCACACGCCAATGATGTTCTGGTCTGGTCATAAAACCTTCCTTCTCGAACTTCGTTGTCCGCGGATCAGAGGTGAACCGGGGCCCCCGATTGCGCCCTCCTGTCGGTCCCTACGGCGTCGCAGCGTCGTGCGCCCCGACCTCCTCGCTGCCGTCCGGCATCGGAAACTGCACCAGACCGCATGC
>JAVBUK010000515.1:0-2930 GCA_031555345.1 Xanthobacteraceae bacterium
AAAGATCGTCGCCGCACTCGACCGGCAGCATCCGCGTGACCTTTTCGATGTGCGAGATCTCCTGGCAAATGAAGGTGTTGACGAGGCGCTGCGCCGTGCCTTTCTCGTCTATCTCATCAGCCACGACCGTCCCGTGGCCGAGGTGCTGACTGTGCGGCGCAAGGACATCAAGGCCGAGTTCGAGCGCGGCTTCGCAGGCATGACGCGGCAACCGGTCGAACTCAACGACCTTCTCGCGGCCCGTGAAGCCCTGATCAGCGAGATCGTGGGCGCGATGCCCGATGCCCACCGTCAATTCCTGTTGGCGTTCGAACGGGGCGAGCCCGATTGGTCCGCTGTCGGCTTGCGTCCGGCAGCCAATCTGCCAGCTGTGCGATGGCGGCAGCAGAATCTCGATAGCTTGAGTGCCGAGAAACGGGAGGCGTTGGTAAAGCAGCTCGAAAAGATTCTGGCGAGATGACAAAACGATGGCAGAATTGACCGGCAACTGGACTGATGAGCGGAACGATGCGATCGTCGCGGACTATTTCGCGATGCTCGACGACGACATCGCCGGACGGCCGTCGCGCTCGATCCGGGCGCACCGGTCGTGAGCGCGCCGCCCAAGTCCGAACAGCCGCGTCACCCGGGTCCGCGCCAGCGACACCCGGGCTACCGGGACTGGCTGCGACCCCGCGTCATCGGCATCTGTCGCTCACATTCCGGCCGCCTCGAACGCCCGCACCCACATGGCGCAGTGGTCGGAGCGGACGATGTCGTCGACCGAAAACTCGATCACCGGCACCGGCAGTTGCTGCATCCGGATCATTTCCACCACCGTCGCCAGGCCGCAGCCGGCGGCGAGATCGCACTGGCTGACGTCGCCGTTGACCACCACCCGGCAGGAATCGCCGGCGCGGGTCAGGAACGTCTTGATCTCGGCGGCGGTGGTGTTCTGGGCCTCGTCGAGCAGCACGAAGGCGTCGGCCCACGATCGGCCGCGCATCACCTCGAACGGCACCAGTTCGATGTCGCCGCGCTTGACGGCGATGTCGTAGGGCGCCCGCCCGATCCGCTCGCGGATGGCGTCGGTGACCGGGGTCGCCCAGGGCGCGAACTTGTCGTGCATCGACCCGGGAAAATAGCCGAGCGAACGCCCGCACGGCACGTTCGGCCGGGTGAGGATGATCCTGCCGACCTGCCGGTTGCGGTAGAGGTCGGCGGCGACGCTTGCGGCGATCCAGGTCTTGCCGGTCCCGGCGGGCCCGAGCACCACGACCTGGGGATCGAGCCGCAGGGCCGACAAGTACTCGGCCTGGGTGGGGTTGAGCGGCTTGATCGGCGCCAGCGCGCGCTCGGCCTGGAACTTGGGCGTCTTGAACTCGTGCGCCCGGGTGGACGTCTGCAGTTCGATGATTTCGGCGGATGCGGTCTCGGCGTTACGGCGGCGTTTCCTGGCAGACTGCTTGCCCACGGGAGTCTCCTCTTCGCGTAAAAGGACCGGCAACCATCGGGCGGACACGCAAGCAGCGTGCCCGGCGACAAAGGCGTGAAACTCGAAAGCGGTCGGAACATCTGCGGCAGCCGGCCGCGGGCGCGCTGCGCTGCGCTGCGCTGCGCCAAACCAAAAAGGCGGGATCGGAGACGAGAGGGAGAGCCGGGGGGATGCCGTGAGGATCGGACGCTTCCACCCGTTCATTGCTTTTCTTTATCGTCGGCCGACCGGCATGGGGGAAGTGTAACCGATTCGCACGCCACTTTGCGCCAACGCACCGTGACAACACACACCTATTGTCCGGGCTCCGACGTTCGGTTCCGTTTGCAGCCCGCTCGGTACCAACGTCGGAACCGCAAGGACACCAGCAACGCTATGACGCCGGTGTGGTTTCGGATTTGACATTGCGATGACGAGTTCGCCGCAAGGGTGATCGGAACGGCAAATCCACCCCACGGGCGCGGGCGCGACGACGCCGGTCAACATGTCGTGAACTCGGCGGAGCGGCCATTCCGCGGCCGGGTGGCCTCATCGCAGGGCGGCGAGGCAGAAGTCGATCAGTTCGTCGACCGTCGGCTCGACGAAATCGGCGCACTCCACCATCAGGCGCGGGTGCGAGAAGCGGACCATGGCGGTGTGCAGGCAGCGCGCCGTCTTGTTGGGGTCGGCCCGGCGGAACTCGCCCGCCGCCATGCCGTCGGCGAGGATCGACGCGAGCACCTCGTCCATCCGCAGCACGTACTCGGTGACGATCTCCCAGTTCTCGGTCAGCGCCACCGCGACCATTTCGTGCAGCCGGTGCTCGACCGTGAACCGCTCGGTGTTGACGCGCTCCCAGGTGACCAGCAGCGCGCGCAGCCGCGCGGCGGCCGGCGCGTCGCGGCCGGCGATCTCGCGCGCGACCGTCAGCACTTCGCCCAGCAGCAGCCGCCCGACCGATTCGTTGATCTCGCTCTTGGAGCGGAAGAAGCGGTAGACGTTGGCCGGCGACATGCCGAGCTCGCGGGCGATGTCGGCGACCGTGGTCTTCTGGAAACCGATCTGGCGATAGAGCCGCTCGGCCGTCGCCACGATGCGGGCACGGGTGTCGGCTTCCCTGGCGTCCGGCTCGCGGTCCACGCCCGTCCCCCTCGCGCCCGCCGCGAATCGCGGCGCGTCGGCGTCGGCCGGCACTGTAGCGGCGATTCGGCGGGAGCGGTGCATCATTCGACCCTCACCGGCGCGGCGCCCGGATGCGGCTGCGGTCCGGATCCCGGCGCGGGCGCCTCGGGCGCAGGCGCCCCGGGCGCAGGCGCCCCGATCGCATCGAGCGAACGGCGGAACCACAGCGCATAGAGCGACGGCAGGAACAACAGCGTCAGCGCGGTGCCGACCAGCAGCCCGCCCATGATGGTCACCGCCATCGGGCCCCAGAAATTCGACCGCGACAGCGGCACCATGGCGAGCAGGGCGGCGA
>JAVBUK010000299.1:0-3568 GCA_031555345.1 Xanthobacteraceae bacterium
TGGATTTTCATGCAGATGCTCGCGTATGGCGGTCATGCGCGGAAAATGGGCGTCGATCCGGTCGAGGATGGTCATGTGGCGTGCTCTGGGGTTCTGCGGTCGGATGGGGGTGTCGGAAAAGTCGTTCTCGACCGTATCACAACGGTTCGTCAGGGGGACCTCGGCTCATCCCTGATCCGACGTGCGGACGACGAGGACCTCGGACCCGGTCCGGGGCTCCTGTTTTCCGGTCGGCGGTGCATGGCCGAAGATTGCCGTGGTCCGGCCCCGCACCCGGATGGGGGTGGCGGGCCGGTCGGCTCCGCGGGCGGGGCCCACGGCTCGATCGTGACCCGCCGCCGGAGGCCGGAGGCGAGGTTCTGCAGTCCGATCTCGGCGCGCGCCCGCATGATACCGTTCGTGCGAACAAGACGGCCGTCGCGACGAGCTGATCGGCGGGTTTGGAATCAGGCGATCTGCCCGCTGTCGATGAGCGGGTCGGGGGCGGCGATCCGGACCAGCCGGTCGCGGTGCGTGATGGTGAGGTCGCGTCCTTCGCTGACGATGCAGTCCGACGCCAGTGTGGCGAGGTTGCGCGACAGGTTTTCCGGCGTCATGCCGAGGAGCGACGCGATCGTGCGCTTGTCGTGCGCCAAGGTGAAGCGGCCGGTGCCGCCCGCCCGCGCGTCCGCCGCGAGAATCCACGCTGCGAGCCGCTCGACGCCGGTGCGCAGCTTCTGGTTCTTCAACTCGCGCACGACCGAGCGGTAGCGCGCCGCCAGCTCGCTCACCACCGCCCGGGCGAACACCGCGTCCTGCCCGAACACATGACGCGCGGTCTCCGCCGGAATCATCAGGATGCGCGCGGGCGTCAGCGTGCGCGCCGATTTGAGATAGACGGCGTCCTGGATCACCGCCGCCAGGATGAAGGTCGTCACCGGGCTGATGATGTCGATGCTGCTCTCGCGGCCCCGGTGGGCGGCGAACAGCTCGACTGCGCCCTCGACCACGACGTGCAGGAAATCGGGCAGTTCGCCCTCCTTGATCAGCAGGACATGCGCCGGAAAGCGCTGCAGAAAGGCGGCGCGGACCAGATCGTCGAACCACGCCGCCGCCATGCCGCTGAACAAGGGCAGGGCGCGAATGAGCTCGGAATCCTGTGGTCGCATCGGCTGTTGCCCTCTCGTGCCTTTCTGCATCAGCGAGCGCAGGGGTGCAATTGATGATTATCAAGCCTGTTGGTGCGATGGGTCAATCTTCGAGAATAGAAACTTTTTCCTTCGTATTGCCTTTCATCGAATTGCCGGCGCGCAAGTAATAAATGGATGTAATTCTTGGTTCCAACGGTCGCATTTCTTGATTTTGGTCAACGGATCTTGTCCGCCCTCTGGGTGATTGTCGGCTTGCGAGAAATAGTCGAGGCGACACCATGCAGTCCCGAACCGACGACGCCGTAGCCGGCCGCGCCACCGCCCTGTGGCTCTCGACCATCGCCTTCACCGCCTGTTTTGCGGTGTGGACGATCTTTTCCATCATCGGCGTGCAGATCAAACGCGAACTGGGCCTGAGCGAGACCCAGTTCGGCCTGTTGGTCGGAACCCCGATCCTGACCGGATCGCTGATCCGCCTGATGCTCGGCATCTGGACCGACCAGTACGGCGGTCGCCGCATCTACACCGTCGTGATGCTGGCGGCAGCGGTCGCGACCTGGCTGCTCACCTGGGCACACACCTATCCGCAGTTTCTGTTGGCCGCGCTCGGCGTCGGCGTCGCCGGCGGGTCGTTCGCGGTCGGCATCGCGTATGTGTCGCGCTGGTATCCACCCGGCAGGCAGGGGACCGCGCTCGGCATCTTCGGCGCCGGCAACGTCGGCGCCGCGGTCACCAAGTTCTGCGCGCCGTTCGTGCTGGTCGCCTACGGCTGGCAGACCACGGCCCAGGTGTGGGCCGCGGCCATCGCCCTGATGGGCGTGGTGTTCTGGCTGGTCACCAAGGAGGATCCCGTCGCAGTGGCGCGGCGCGCCGGCGGCAAGCGGCCGAACAGCGCATGGCTCGAACTCGCGCCGCTGAAGAACGTCCAGGTCTGGCGGTTCTCGCTCTATTACTTCTATTCGTTCGGCGCCTTCGTGGCCCTGGCGTTGTGGCTGCCGCGCTACCTGATCGGCGTCTATGGGGTCGACATCGAGACCGCCGGCATGTTGGGCGCCGCCTTCTCGATTCCCGCCAGCATCTTCCGCGCCTATGGCGGCCATCTGTCCGACAAGTTCGGCGCCCGCCGGATCATGTACTGGACCTTTCTGGTGTCGCTGATCATCACCTTCGTTCTCGCCTATCCGCCGACCGAATACGTCGTCAAAGGCACGACCGGCCCGATCCGGTTTCACATGGAGACCGGGCTGGTGACCTTCACGGCGCTGATCTTCGTGCTCGGCTTTTTCATGAGCCTGGGCAAGGCCGCGGTCTACAAGCACATCCCGGTCTACTATCCGGACAACGTCGGTTCGGTCGGCGGGCTGGTCGGCATGATCGGCGGGCTGGGCGGCTTCGTGCTGCCGATCGCCTTCGGGGTGCTCAACGACCTGACCGGCATCTGGACCAGCTGCTTCATGCTGCTGTTCCTGTTCGTCGTGGTCGCGCTCGCCTGGATGCACCTGGCGATCCGCCGCATGGAGCGGGACGCGGTCGAACCGGCGCTCAGCACCCTGCCGGAGCTGCCCGAAATGGTGCCGGTGCACCAGATCAGGCACCTGCCCGCGCGCGTACTCGACGACTGGCGGCCGGAGGATCCGGCGTTCTGGAACGACAAGGGGCGCGCCATCGCCCGCCGCAACCTGTGGATCTCGATCCCCGCCCTGCTGCTGGCCTTCGCGATCTGGATGGTGTGGTCGGTGGTGGTGGCCAAGCTGCCGGCGGTCGGGTTCGCGTTCACGACCGACCAGCTGTTCTGGCTCGCCGCCATGCCGGGCCTGTCGGGCGCGACGCTGCGCATCTTCTACTCGTTCATGCCGCCGATCGTCGGCGGCCGCCTGTGGACCTCGATCGCCACCTGGTCGCTGATGATCCCGGCGGTCGGCATCGGGCTCGCCGTGCAGTCCACCGACACGCCCTACATCATCTTCCTGGCGCTGGCGCTGCTGTGCGGCTTCGGCGGCGGCAACTTCGCCTCGTCGATGGCCAACATCTCGTTCTTCTTCCCCAAGTCCGAGAAGGGCAACGCGCTGGCGCTCAATGCCGGGCTCGGCAATCTGGGCGTCAGCGTCGTGCAGTTCGTGATCCCGCTGGTCATCACCGCCGGCGTGTTCGGCTGGATCGGCGGCGAGCCGCAACTGCCGGCGACCGGCGCCGCCAAGCTGTGGCTGCAGAACGCCGGGTTCGTCTGGGTGCCGTTCATCGCGGCGTCGGCCTTCGCGGCGTGGTTCGGGATGGACGACATCGCGTCGATGAAGGCGTCGTTCGCCGATCAGTCGGTGATCTTCCAGCGCAAGCACAACTGGATCATGTGCTGGCTCTATACCGGCACCTTCGGGTCGTTCATCGGCTATTCGGCGGGCTTTCAGCTGGTCGCCCAGACCCAGTTCCCGCAGGTCGAC
>JAVBUK010000236.1:0-4583 GCA_031555345.1 Xanthobacteraceae bacterium
GATTTCCGGCGTTTCCAAAGCGCCGTAAAGCCCCTGTCCACAGGCGCTTCCGGCGCTATGACGGTCTCGTATCACCCACTCGATTCCCGGAAGACCCATATTTCACAGCCCACGTTTCCGGTGCCGCCGATCCGGATGCCGCTTGTCGCCAGCATGCGTACTTGTCGGCACTGAGAACGTTGCCGCAGATCGAAATTCATTTTGGACGGTTTCTTTCCAAGACGGTGTGGCGCCCTGTCACCAATTTCCCGGTTGCGGACGCGCAAATTCACTTCTCCACCGTCGTGACTCTGCCTGCAGGCGATCATCGAGTTCGTGGTGGTTCTCTGAACAGTTCGGCGACGTTGCCGGTACGGCGCTATCCGCCTAAGGGTTCGCCGCGCGGATGTGTTCCGCGCCCGTTGGCAGACGCGCTGATAACCGAGGTTCACGTGATGGAAGAGAAGGGCTCGGACGTGAACTTGGGCGCTCATCTCTTGAACGACGCATGGAAAGGTTCGTTCGATGCTGCTGTCGTGATCTCGAACGACACCGATTTGATCGAACCGATCCGAATGGTCACGGTCGAAAGGGCGAAGTCGGTTTACGTCGTGCCCTGGCCATTGGGCAATGGCGCCGGGCCTGCAACGGGTGGCTTCATATCGACGGCATATTCGCAAGGCGATGCTGATTGCGGCGCAGTTGCCGGACCCCATTCCCGGAACCACCATACGAAAACCGGCCGGGTGGTAGACGGTAGTCCGTGCCACCGGGCGCCGTACCGTCACCAAGGTCCGGGTGGCGACACCACTGTGCCCAAGCTGTCCGCCGAGCAGGCGTGGGCATATCCTTTTGCCCGCCGGCGAGGGGCAGTTACAACTGGTGCCGGATACGCCGCCCGAAATCCGGTGTTTCGCGACGGCGGGATCCCGTTGGCGGGGCAGGTTCGGTCGCTTTGTTTTCCGCTGCGATCCGAAGTTCCAAGCAAGCCGCCGGCGGAATTGGCAGTCGTGGCAAGGTGATTCGTGCGGTTGTTGAGATCCTCAGCCTGCATCCTGCTGGTGCTCGGCGCCGGATTCGGTCCGGCGCGCGCCGCTGATGCGCCGGTCAGGGCGCCAGCCGTTCCGGCGAGCGACTGGAACGGGTTCTATCTGGGCGGCCATGCCGGTTTTGTGCTCGGCCATACCGAGGCGGCGGCAGGCGATTCCGTGCCGGACGCCGCGCACCACACGTTCGGTACCAACCGGGCGGGGCTGCAGGCCGGGTTCAATCTGGTGCTGTCGCCGGGCCTCCTCATCGGTGTGGAGGCCGACGCTACGTTTCCGGGCTACATCGAATCGAACGGCTACGCGATCCAGATTCCGGCCAGTGCCGGTTCCGTGGCCGAGCATACGGACTACCACGGCACGTTCCGCGGACGGCTCGGCCATGTGGCGGACAACTGGCTGTTCTATGGCACCGCCGGCCTCGCGTTCATGGGCAGCACGGTCACCCATCAGCCGATCCCGGACGTCGATGAACAGACCCGACATATGCGCCGCGGATGGGCCGCGGGCGCCGGGGTCGAGTATGCCCTCGGTCCCTCCTGGACTGCACGGCTGGAATATCTCTACAGCCGGTTTGGCACCACGACCGTCCGGTTCCCCGCGGGGACCGCGTCTGCCGCCGGCCTCGACGTCAATCAATGGCGCTTCGGCCTCAACTGGAGGCTCGGCGATCCGATCGCCTGGCCGAAGGCGTTGTCCAATCCGTCGGAATCCTCGCGCTGGGAACTGCACGGTCAGACCACCTATATCCAGCAGGGCTACCCGGCCTTCCACGCGCCTTATTCGGGGAAAAACAGCCTCGCGCCCTGGGCCCAGGCCCGCAACACCTGGACCGCCAGTGCGTTCCTGGGCGTCAGGCTGTGGGACGGGGGCGAGCTCTATTACAACCCCGACCTGCTGCAGGGTTTCGGATTGAGCGATACCCTCGGTCTGGCCGGGTTTTCCAACGGCGAGGCGCAAAAATCGGATTTCCCGTACCCGCATTACAATACGGCGCGACTGTTCCTGCGCCAGACCTGGGGACTGGGTGGCGCGCAGGAGACGCTCGAAAGCGGGCCCAACCAGCTCTCCGGCAAGGTCGACGTCTCCCGCATCACCGTGCAGGCAGGTCGTTTTCCGGTCTCCGACCTGTTCGACGGCAACGCTTATGCGCGCGATCCGCGCACTCAATTCATGAACTGGTCGATCTGGGCCGCCGGCGCGTTCGATTATGCGGCCGACAAGCTCGGCTACGGCTACGGTGCGACGGTCGAGCTCAACCAGAAGAACTGGGCGGTGCGCGGCGGCTATTTCCTGATGGACGCGACGTCGAACTCGAACGACTTCGACATGAACCTGTTCCGGCGCGGCGAATACCTCGTCGAGCTGGAGATGCGCTACCGCCTGTTCTCGCGGCCCGGCAAGCTGCGCGCCATCGCCTTCGTGAACAGCGCCTTCGCGGGCAGCTATCGCGCCACGCTCGACAATCCGGCCCTCGACATCGCGCAGACGCGCCGCACCCGCTACAAGTACGGCTATGGGTTCAATCTCGAGCAGTCGATCACCGACGATGTCGGGCTGTTCGGCCGGTGGAGCTGGAACAACGGCAAGAACGAGATCATGGCGTTCACCGACATCGACGCCAGCCTGTCGGGCGGCCTCTCGGTCAAGGGCCGAGGCTGGGGCCGCCCCGACGACACCATCGGGTTGGCCGGGGCCGTCAATGCGATCTCGAAGGATCACCGCGAATTCATCGCCGCCGGCGGGCTCGGGCCGCTGATCGGCGACGGTCGCTTGAACTATCGTACCGAGCGCATCCTGGAGACCTATTACTCCGTCGCGCTGATGGCCGGCACGACCTTCACGTTCGACTACCAGTTCGTCGTGAACCCGGCCTACAACGCCGACCGTGGACCCGTGAACGTGTTCAGCGCGCGATTGCACGCGGAGTTCTGACCGCCGGCTCGCCGCGGGGGCTCGGTCGGGTCGACCACAGAGACCAACAGGCGGGAACCCGTATGGCATTCTCCGGTGTCCGGCGTTGGTGACAGTGGGCGGGTGCGATCCGGCGCGACGCCCATGCGCTCTGCCGGGCCGGCGGGCGACCCGAGACATGGTATGCCAAAGCCTTGGCGTTGGGCGTCGCCGGCTACGCGCTCCCGCCATGGTGTTGGCGGTTGGCTGATTCCTTCCCTCACCGCCGGCGGCGGGTCGGCGGTGGCGGCCGGGGTCGACGGAACCGGCCATCGGGTTTCGGCTGGTGTGGTGGATTGGACGTTCCGATCTCTCCTTCGGCGCGCGCTTCATCGCAACGTCGAATCCGAAACCTCACTGGCATCTTGGCGTTGCTGGTGTCCTTTGCGGTTCCGACGTTCGTACGGAGTGGGCTGCAAACGGAACCGAACGTCGGAACCGGGACACCGGCGACCGAAAGCGGTGATATTGCACCGAAGAACGGCCGGTTGAGGCAGGACGAAAGCCGGACGTAAGGTGGCTGTAAGGAACACCCGTTATCCATGCCAGAACGGGATCATCGCCGGTCCCGACGTCGTTGCCACGATCGATTGTCGAGCGGCGGACATGGGGCCCATCTGTTCCAGACTGACGAATTCGGGTTCCATGTCGCGTCGATTGCGCTGGATCATGCAGACTGCGGTCGATCCAGGCATAGTCGGTCGATCGTCCATGCGAGCCGATGAACGGATTCGCGACATGTCGGGGGTGTTCGCGGGCGCCGGTCGTTATGTGAATGCCTTGGTGCGTCAACCCGGGGGATAAAGTGGCTGAAGACCTGCGCGGGTCTGAACTGATCGCCTACAGGCTGTCGCGGCGCATGCAAGGGGCGGCGATCGCCGTGCTGCTCGTCATTGCGGCCGGAGCCGGGTTCCTCGTACTGCGTCCGAACAACGCCAATGGGCTGAAGGGCGATCCCGAAATTTCCAGCCAGGCCAAGCGCGGCAACAGGCTCTATCACCCCACCGCGGCCGAATGGGCGACGCTGACGGTCGAGCCGGTGGTGAACCGCGTGTTCCGCTCCGAGCACGTCACCGAAGGCAAGATTTCGATCGACGAGGACCGTTCGACCCCGATCTTCTCGCCCTATGCGGGGCGGGTCGTTCGTCTGTTCGCCAAGCCGGGCGACGTCGTGCAGGTGGGGCAGCCGCTGTTCATGGTCGAAGCGGCCGACATGGTCCAGGCCCAGAACGATTTCATCGCCGCGTCGACCGCGCTCAACAAGGCCCGCTCGGCGCTCAACCTGGCGCAGATCATCGACAAACGGCAACGCGATCTCTACGAAGGCAAGGCCGTTCCCCTCAAGGAGGTGCAGAACGCCCGCGCCGCGCTCGACGCCGCCGAGAACGACGTTCGCTCCTGCGAGGTCGCGCTCGAGGCGACGCGCAATCGTCTGCGCATTTTCGGCAAGGCCGACCGGGAAATCGACGCGTTCCAGGAAAAGGGTCAGATCGATCCGGGGACGCTGATTCACGCACCGATCGCCGGCACCATCGTGCAGCGCAAGATCGGCCCGGGGCAGTATGTCAATTCGGGGTCGAGCGATCCGGTGTTCGTGATCGGCGA
>JAVBUK010000469.1:0-6822 GCA_031555345.1 Xanthobacteraceae bacterium
ACGCCGAGGTTCTGGAAACGACGCCTGAACTCCATTCTGCCGCCCACCGCCCCGCCCACCCCCGCCGCCACGCCGATCCAAAGCAGCATCCACCTGTCGATGCACGCGATTTTGCTCCCCGGTGGTGGCACACGGCGCTGATGCGCTATAACCCGTCGAGCGCCACCTCGTCCGAACAAGAAGTCTTCCCGCCCATGACCGCTCATCTGATTCCCGCCCGGACCAGCTTTGCCGCCGCCTCGGAAAAGATCAGGGCGCTGGCCAACCGCGTCACCCCGATGGCGGCTGATCTGCTTCACCTGACGCCGCAGCCCGCGCCGGCAGGAAAAGAGGCGCTGCGATGGTTCACGGTCGACGCGCCGCTGGCGCATGAGGACGAGATCGAGGCCGCGATCGCAGCGATCGTCGCCGCCCTGCGGGAGGCCCTCGATCAATTGGTCGTCGGATTGTCGATCGCCAATGGCAGTACCGACGCGCGCGCCCACGGATTCCCGATCGCCGAAACCGAGACGAGCTGGCGCGCCGCCGCGGCAAAATCCCTCACGGCCCTCGATGCCGCGCAGCAGGCCCGCATTGCCATCCTTAAACCATGGCGCGGCGGCAACACCGGACTGTACCAACTGGAAGTCATGAACCGGTCTCCGGACGGCCGGCGGCTGACGCGGCTGTTGCGCTACGCCGGACCGGCCCGCCGCTCCCAGCACGCCGCCATCCGCCGCCTGTCGTCGTGGCCGTCGCACCTGTCACCGTTCCCGGACCGGGCCGCGATCGCCGTCGATGCCGATGCGGACATCGAACTTGCGGCGACCTCGGTGATCGGCTTTGCCGAGACCGGCCGCGAGATCGTCGACCAGCTCCTGGAATTCGAGTTCGAGGTCGGGCGGGCGCTGCAGGAATTCGGCTGAGCCCGGCCGGCTGCCTTGCCGGTCACGGCGCCGTCGGTGCCGATCGTTTCGCCGCCTGGAAACGCGCAAACGCCTCCAGGACCGGCAGCGGCTCGCGTGGATTGATCACCACGGTGGGAAACAGCCCTTGCTTGCGCCGTATTCTCAACTTCGCGCGGAACGCGGGCTGCGTCATCGTGATGTTGAAAATCGAAAAGGAGCCGCCGGCCTGGATCTCGGCCACGTCGTCGAAGCGGATGGCCATCCAGGTGAACCCGCTGCGCCTGATCACGATGCGATCGGCTTCGACGACATAGCGCGTCGTCGCCTGCACCAACAGGGCGCCGGCCAGCAACAGCACCATGATCGCGACGGGAAGGACTTCCATGCCCGAATGTTAGCGCGGACCGCCCCGGTTTTCATAGTGCCGCCACGCTGCCTCGGTGGTACGCCCGCGCCGCCGAAACCACCGATGCCGATGGCGCCGGGGTGACGGGGCACCGGGGGCGAAGCGCCCGCGAGTGGCAGGCCCGGGCGGAACCCGAGCGCAGACCGGTTTGCCGCGACGTCCCCCGATACACCAACCGCACGAACCGCTAGGATGCTCGGGTCGACACCGCGACCGGGCACCGCCGGGCGCTTCGACGCCGGGCGAAACGATCCTTGGAAGAGGCGATTCGATGCAGATGCTGGCGGAGCGCAAGGCGATCGTCGACTATGGACGCAAGCTCGCCCGGTCCTCGTTGACCACCGGCACCGGCGGCAACATCAGCCTGTTCGATCGCGGACGCGGCATCGTCGCCGTCAGCCCCAGCGCGATGGACTACGACGCGATCCGCGCCGGCGATGTCGTGCTGGTGTCGATCGACGGCAGCATCGTCGAGGGCAGCCGCAAGCCGTCGACCGAGACGCCGCTGCATCTCGCCCACTACCGGGCCCGGTCCGACATCAACGCCATCGTCCACGCCCACCCGCCCTATGCCACCACGGTCGCCTGTCTCGGCTGGGAAATCCCCGCCCTGCACTATCTGGTCGGCTGGTCCGGCCGAAAGGTACCACTCGCACCCTATGCGACCTACGGCACCGACCAGCTCGCCCGCCTGACCGCCCAGGCGATCGGCACGCACAACGCCGTACTGATGGCCAATCACGGCCTGCTGACGGTCGGTGTGGATCTGGCCGCCGCGTTGTCGACCGCGGAGATCGTCGAGTTCATGGCGCGGGTGTTCCTGCAGGCCAGGAGCGTCGGCGAACCGCGCCTGCTGAGCGATCCGCAGATGGACGACGCCATCGCCCGCTTCGGATCCTACCGCCAGCCGCGCTGAGCACGCCGCGGCTCGCCGGCCGGTTTTTCGTCCCGCCCCGGGGGTGGCATTTCTCCTCCCCGACGCCGGTGGCGACACCGATGGATGCTCCGCTCGGGCCGACGCGCGGCCGGAGAGCGATCCTCGGCCTCCCTGCGCATGCACCGCCGCGCCCCAGCTCGAGATTCCTGTCGCGGCGGGCTCGAACGTCGGGCTCCCCCGAGACGACGGGGGTCGCCGCCAGCCGAACGCCATGTCATGATCGCGCCATCTCGACCTCCCAGGGGACCCGACCCATGCGCCATGCGTTTCACCTGCTCGCCGTCGGCGTTCTGACGACGCTGGGGGCCGCCGACGCCGCACTGGCGGCCGGGCCCGGTGCCGGCAACGGCCCGCGCGTCGCCAACTCGCGCGTCGCCAACTCGCGCGTCGCCCTTGCCAACCCGGCTTCGGTGAACTGCGTCAATCGCGGCGGCAGGCTGCGCATCGTCTCGACGCCCGGCGGGCAGATCGGCCTTTGCACCTGGCCCTCGGGCAAGACCTGTGAGGAGTGGGCGTTGTTCCGCGGCCAATGCACGCCGCCGAAGGCTCGGCGGAAGCCGGCGAGACGGTAAGACAGTGAGACAAGGCTCCTGCCACACCGGCGATCCGGGGCCTCGCCGCGGCGGACGACCGCAAGCATCGGCCCGCAAAAAGTAACGACACCGATCGGTACCGGGGTCGATTCGCCCCGGTCCGGCGTCCGCCGGGGTTGCCGGGCGATTTCCGGCTTGCGCCCCCGCCACGCGGTCTGTAATGCGGCGGGACAAGTGACCGCATGGCCAGGCAGAAAGCAATGGACGCACCCGTTGAGCCGACGGCCCGCGAAGGCTCGTCATACGACGACGGCGTGATCGCCGCGAGCGTCTATGCGGGCGGACGCCGCGTCAAGGTCATCGCCATCGACGAGGCCGGGGAATGGTCCAGGCAGCCGGGGCATGTCGTGTGGATCGGTCTGTTCGAGCCGGACGCCAGCCTGCTCAGCCGCGTGCAGGCTCAGCTCGGTCTGCATGATCTCGCCATCGAGGACGCCGGACACGCGCACCAGCGCCCCAAGCTCGAACAATACGGCGACGCGCTGTTCATCGTCGCCCGCACGGTGCAACTCGTCGACGGGCGCCTCGCCTTCGGCGAGACCCACTTCTTCGTCGGGCGCGGCTACGTCGTCACGGTCCGGCACGGCGCCTCGTCGTCGTATTCGACCGTCCGGGCGCGGTGCCAATCCCGCCCGGCCCAACTGGCGAAGGGCGCGGAGTACATCCTTTATGCCACCTTCGACTTCATCGTCGACAATTACCTCCAGGTGATCGAAACCGTCCGGCGCGAAGTCGCGGCCATCGAGGACGACGTGCTGGAGGCCTCGCTTCGGGCCGCGGATGTCCAGCGGCTCTACGCCCTGCGCCGCGAGCTTCTGAACCTGCGTAACGCCGTGGTTCCGCTGGCCGAGGTCTGCCGCCGGCTCGAGCACTCCGAGGGGCTCAAGATCGATCCGGAGATGCAGCCCCTGTTCCGCGATGTCAGCGACCACGTCAACCGGGTCAAGGAAGACGTCGACTCGCTGCGCGAGGTGCTGGCGTTCGCGTTCGAAGCGAGCCAAATGGTCGGCCAGGCGGAGCAGGCCGCCATCACCCGGCGGCTGGCGGCCTGGGCCGCGATCCTTGCCGTCCCCACCGCGGTCGCCGGCATCTACGGCATGAACTTCGAGTTCATGCCCGAGCTGAAATGGCAGTACGGATACTTCCTGGTGCTGGGCCTGATCGCGGTGGTCTGCGGACTGATGTTCTGGCGCCTGCGGCGCAACGGCTGGCTGTGAACCGCGACACGACCGGGTCGGTGACGGACCGGCCCCATCGACGTTGACGATCGGGGGTCGAACGGTATCGGCCGGCGAACCGGATTTCCACCCCGCGCAATGTCGACTTTCCACCATGTCGACGTTCGATCGTTGTCGGTGTTGCGGCACGAGACGGTCTTGCGTCGCGACCCGCGTCCGCGATCGGATCGTCGCGATTGCGGCCATGGCGTGATCGTTCCATCAAAAGTGACCGATGGACGCGCGACCGATTGCACCATTGCGCCAAACCGTCCGCCTGCCGGATCCTGGACGCCAGATGGAGCATCATGGGCCTCTTATCGGAACGATTGTCGCCGGCATCGGACTGGCCTTCGCGCTTGGCCTCGTCGCGCATCGGTTGCGCTTGTCGCCGCTCCTGGGCTACCTGGTCGCCGGCGTTCTGATCGGGCCGTTCACACCCGGCTACGTCGCCGACCAGAGCCTGGCCCTGCAACTCGCCGAAATCGGTGTCATCCTGCTGATGTTCGGCGTCGGCCTGCATTTCTCCCTGTCCGACCTGCTGGCGGTGCGAGCGATCGCCATTCCGGGCGCGCTCGCCCAGATCGCGGTGGCAACGCTGCTCGGCATGGCGCTCGCCACCTGGGGATTGGGCTGGTCGATCGGTGCCGGCATGGTCTTCGGACTGGCCCTGTCGGTCGCCAGCACCGTGGTGCTGTTGCGGGCGCTGCAGCAGCGCCGGCTGCTCGACACCGAACGCGGCCGCATCGCGGTCGGATGGCTGATCGTCGAGGACATCGTCACGGTTCTGGCGCTGGTTCTCGTCCCCGCGTTCGCCGGAATGCTCGGCGGCCGGGCCGACGCCGTGGCGACCGGCGGGTTCACCGCCTGGATCACCGCAGGCAGCGTCTGGGGCCTGCTGGGGCTGACCGTCGTCAAAGTCGTCGGCTTCGTCGCCCTGATGCTGATGGTCGGCCGCCGGCTGATCCCCTGGATTCTGCATTACGTCGCACACACCGGCTCGCGCGAACTGTTCCGCCTGTCGGTGTTCGCCATCGCGCTCGGCGTCGCCCTGGGCGCCGCCGAACTGTTCGGCGTCTCGTTCGCCCTGGGCGCCTTCTTTGCCGGCATGGTGCTGGCCGAGTCTCCGCTCAGCCAGCAGGCCGCCAACGAAACCCTGCCGCTGCGCGACGCATTCGCGGTCCTGTTCTTCGTCTCGGTCGGCATGCTGTTCGACCCTTCGATCGTCCTGCGCCATCCGATCGAGGTGGTGGCGACGATCGCCATCATCCTGGTCGGCAAGTCGATCGCCGCCTTCGTCATCGTGCTGGCGTTCGGGCATCCGCGCCGCACCGCGCTGATGATTTCGGCGAGCCTCGCCCAGGTCGGCGAATTCTCCTTCATCCTCGCCGGCCTCGGCATCACCATCGGCCTCATGCCGCCGGTCGGCCGCGACCTGGTCCTGGCCGGCGCGCTGTTCACCATCCTGCTCAATCCCCTGCTGTTCTCGCTCGTCACCCGCACCGGTGCCGCCCATGTTCCGGCCGGCGACGCCGGCGAGACCCGCGATGCCGGCGAGGTCGCGAGCCCGCCGCTGCCCGCGCCCGAACCCGGGCCGCCGCCCCGCACCACCCTGACCGACCATGCCGTGCTGGTCGGCTACGGCCGCGTCGGCGGCGCCATCGGCCCCGCCCTCGAGGAGCGCGGCACACCCTTGGTGGTCATCGACGAGCGCGAGGAAACGATCGAGGCATTGCGGGCCGGGGGAACCGAGGCGATCCACGGCAATGCCGCCGAAGTCGGCCTGCTGGAGGCCGCCAATCTCGCGGCGGCGCGCTGGTTCGTCAGCGCGATTCCCGATCCGTTCGAATGCATCGAATTGATCGAGCGCGCCCGCGCCGCCAATCCGAGGATCTGCATCGTCTGCCGCGCCCACAACGAAAACCTGGTCGGACAGTTGCGCGCGGCCGGCGCCGACTACGTCGTATTGGCCGAGAGCGAAGTCGCGCGCGAGATGGTCCGGCTGGTCCTGACCTCGACGCCGACCGGCGCTTCCACGCCCCCCCACGACCGTCGCCCCTCCCCGATCCCACAGCGCATGGAGGCGAAGATGAGCGCGCGTCAATTCGCGACAGGTTGCCTCGCCCTGGCCGGTGCCGTCATCGTGGTCGTGGTGATCGGTTCCGCCGAGAACCCGCTGCGCGACGCGATGCGCGACGGCTGGGTGTCGGGCCGCGCGATCATGTTGTCGCCGAGCCAGCCGAGCCCGCCAGCCGCCGGCCCCGGCCCGCTCCAGCTCTTTGCCGACTCCCTGGCGGCGCCGGCGGCAAAGACCGCCGTCAGCGGCCGCATCTACGTCCCGGCCTACGCCCAGATCCGCGTCGGCGCCGGCACCAGCAAGCTCGACCTGGCGACCACGCTGAGTATCCACAACAGCTCCGCCGACCATTCGATCGTGCTGCGCCGGGTCGCCTATCACGGCACCGACGGCGGCCTGATGGAAACCTTCGTCAAGGATCCGGTCGGCCTCAAACCGCTCGCCACCGTCGAGGTGTTCGTCCCCGCCGACGACCTGCGAGGCGGCTCCGGCGCCAATTTCGTGGTCGAATGGACCTCGCCGACCCCGGTTTCAGAACCGGTGGTCGAAGCCGTGATGATCGGCACCGCCGGAGCAACCAGCTATTCGTTCGTCAGCCGCGGCCAGCCCTCGAAATACGCCTCGGCCGAGTGACCGGGCGGGTCCGTCGGCGGACGGAACCAAGCGGAATTCGGACGATCCTGGGGTCCCGGTTCCGACGTTCGG
>JAVBUK010000347.1:0-12780 GCA_031555345.1 Xanthobacteraceae bacterium
CCGCCGAGCGGTCGGCCGGCGCGGTGCAGCTGTTGGACAAGCGTTGGCGCCGGCGCACCGTCGGGGTGGTCACCGGCTCGACCACCGACACGGCGCAGCCGTTGCTGGCCTCGACCTTCTACATCGCCCGCGCACTCGGGCCGTTCGCCGACGTGCGGTTTGCCGATCGCGGCGCGCCCGCCGATGCGGTGGCCCGGTTCATCGAGCAGCGGGTGCCGGTAATGATCCTGGCCGATGTCGGCACCGTGGCGGGCGATGCCCGCAACCGCCTGAATGCCTGGGTTGCGCAGGGTGGCGTGCTGGTTCGTTTCGCCGGCCCGCGACTGGCCGCCGGCGACGACGAACTGGTGCCGGTGAAACTGCGGCGCGGCGGCCGCATTCTCGGCGGCAGCCTGTCGTGGGACCAGCCGCAGCATCTGGCGGGATTTTCGCGCGAAAGCCCGCTGGCCGGGATGGCCGTGCCCACCGACGTCACGATCACCCGCCAGGTGCTCGCCGAACCCGATGCCAACCTGCCGGAGCGGACCTGGGCCACGCTCGGCGACGGCACCCCCTTGGTGACCGGGGCGCGCCGCGGCAAAGGCATGATCGTCCTGTTCCACGTGACGGCCGATACGCGTTGGTCCGATCTGCCGCTCAGCGGCACGTTCGTCGACATGCTCAAGCGCATCGTCGCCTTGTCCGGCGCCGCCGGCCCGAGCGACGCCGCCACCACACCCGTCTCCACCCACGATGTCCTGGCACCGACGCGGGTGCTCGACGGCTTCGGCGTTTTCGAACCACCGCCGCCGACCGCGCGGCCGGTCGCCGCGGGCTACGCCGGCCGCGCCAAGGCCGACACCCCTCCCGGGTTCTACGGACCGCCCGAAGGGCTGCAGGCCGTGAACGCCCTCACCCCGGCCGACCGGCTGGCCGCCCTCGACCTCTCGCCCCTGAAAGCGCGGATCGAAGGCTATCGGGTCAGCGAGCCGCGGGACCTGCGCGGGCCGATCCTGCTCGCCGCACTGGCGCTGCTGTTGGTCGACGCGCTGGTGGTGTTGTGGCTCGCCGGCGGCATCCATCGTCTGCTGCCGCGCCGCGGCGTGGCCATGCTGCTGGTCGCCGGCCTGGCCCTCGCGGGTGCCGGCCACACCGAGGCCCGGGCGCAATCGCCGCCGCTGCCCGCCGCGCGGCCGGCGGCACCGAGCGTTGCCGACGCCGACGCGTTCGCCATGCAGGCCACGCTGGAGACCCGGCTGGCCTACGTCGTCACCGGCGACGCCGACGTCGACCTGGTCAGCAAGGCCGGCCTGCAAGGCCTCACCGAGTATCTGGCACAGCGCACCGCGCTGGAAGCCGGCGACCCGATGGGCCTGGATCTCGAGCGCGACGAACTCGCCTTCTTTCCCCTGATCTACTGGCCGATCTCGCCCGGCGCCCCGAAGCCGTCGGCGCAGGCGCTGTCGAAGATCGACGCCTACATGAAAAGCGGCGGCACCGTGCTGTTCGACACGCGCGATGCGGTCGAGACCGTGCCGGGCATCGGCTCCGAATCCAGCAGCCCCGGCGCGGTCGCGTTGCGCGCGATCCTCGGCTCGCTCGACATTCCCGAACTCGAGCCGGTGCCGCGCGATCACGTCCTGACCAAGACCTTCTTCCTGCTGCGCGACTTTCCCGGCCGGTTCACCTCGGGACCGTTGTGGGTCGAGGCGCTGCAGCCGGCCGAGGACGACGGCGACGACCCGCGGCGGCCGGTGCGCGGCGGCGACGGCGTGTCCTCGATTCTGATCACCTCGAACGATCTCGCGGGCGCCTGGGCAACCCGCCCGGACGGACAAGCGATGCTGCCGCTGGTGCCCGACGAACCGCGCCAGCGTGAATTCGCCTTCCGCGCCGGTGTCAACATCGGGATGTATACGCTGACCGGGAACTACAAGGCCGATCAGGTTCACCTTCCCGCGCTGCTCGAGCGGCTCGGACAATAGGAGCCGCTCTTGGGTCTTGGCCTCGCTCTGTCGCCGCTCGTGCCCCCGGAAGTGCTGTGGGGGGCGGCCTTTTGCGCCGCGGCGGTCACGCTGTTGTTGTTCGTCGGCCGCACCCGCGGCGCCGCCCTGCGCGGCGTCGCGCTGGCGCTGGTGGTTCTCGCCCTCGCCAACCCGTCATTCACCCAGGAGGACCGTGAACCGCTCAGCTCGGTCGCGGTGGTGGTGGTCGACCACAGCCCGAGCCAGAATTTCGGCGACCGCGCCGCCCAGACCGAGGCCGCGCGGGCGACGCTCGTCCAGCGCCTGCAGCGCATTCGGGGCCTCGAGGTGCGGGTGGTCGAGGCCGGCCAAACCGATGGCGAGATCGACGGCACCCGCCTGTTCGCGGCGCTCACCGCGACGCTGTCCGACGTGCCGCCCGATCGGGTCGCCGGCGCATTCCTGGTGACCGATGGCCGCGTGCATGATGTGCCGGCCGATCCCGGCACGCTCGGGTTTGCGGCACCGGTCCACGCCCTGATCACCGGCCGGCCCGACGAACGCGACCGCCGCGTCGTGCTGGTTTCGGCGCCGCGGTTCGGCATCGTCGGCCAACATCAGATGGTGACGTTCCGGGTCGACGACCAGGGCGCCGGCGCCGCCGCCGCCCGCGCCGGTGCCGCCCGCGTCACGGTCCGCCGCGACGGCGAGGTGCTGGAGCAGCGCAATGTCGTCCCGGGCACCGTCAACCGGGTCCAGGTGCCGATCCCGCACGCGGGACAGAACATCGTCGAAATCGAAGCGTCGCCGCTCGACCGCGAGCTCACCACGGTGAACAACCGCGCCGTGGTGTCGATCGACGGCGTCCGCGACAAGCTGCGGGTGCTGCTGGTGTCGGGCGAGCCGCACGCGGGCGAGCGCACCTGGCGCAACCTCCTGAAGTCCGACGCCAACGTCGACCTGGTGCATTTCACCATTCTGCGGCCGCCGGAAAAGCAGGACGGAACGCCGATCAACGAGCTGTCGCTGATCGCGTTTCCCACCCGCGAGCTGTTCCAGCAGAAGATCAACGAATTCCAACTGATCATCTTCGATCGTTACGCCCGGCAGGGCGTGCTGCCGATCATCTATTTCGACAACATCGCCAAGTACGTGCGCGACGGCGGCGCGGTGCTGGTGGCGGCGGGGCCCGACTATGCGAGCCGGACGTCGATCTGGCGCACCCCGCTCGACGCGATCCTGCCGGCCGAGCCGACCGGACAGATGACCGAGCGGCCGTTCCACGCCCGGTTGACCGATCCCGGTCGCCGTCACCCGGTGACGCGGGGCCTGGCGGGCGGCGAGGACGACCCGCCGCACTGGGGCCGCTGGTTTCGCCTGGTCGACACCCGCAGCCCGAACGGCACCGCGGTGATGCAGGGACCCGACGACAAGCCGCTGCTGCTGCTGTCGCGCGAGGGCGAGGGCCGGGTCGCGCTGCTGTTATCGGATCACATCTGGTTGTGGGCGCGCGGCTACCAGGGCGGCGGGCCGCACCTCGACCTGCTGCGCCGGCTGTCGCACTGGCTGATGAAGGAGCCGGATCTCGAGGAGGAGTCGCTGCGCATGAGCGTGCGGGGACGCGACCTCACGGTGCAGCGCCAGACCATGGCGGACACCGTCGCTCCGGTGACGGTGTCCGCGCCGTCCGGCGCCACCCGGACGATCGCGCTCGATGCCGGCGATCCCGGCGCCTGGCGCGCGACCCTGGTGGCGAACGAACTCGGCCTGTGGCGGGCGACCGACGGCAAGCTGACCGCATTGATCAATGTCGGCCCGGCCAATCCGCGCGAATTCGCCGAAGTGACCTCGACCCCCGACGTGCTCGCGCCGCTCGCCGGAGCCACCGGCGGCGACGCCCGGCGGCTCGCCGACGGGGCGGGCCTCACCGTCCCGCGCATCGTCGCGGTGCGCTCGAGCGACACCTACCGGGGCGACGACTGGCTCGGGCTGAAGATGCGCGACGCCTCGATCGTGCGCGGCATCGGCGTGCTGCCGATGTTCGCCGGCCTGCTCGGCCTCATCGTCCTGCTCGGCAGCCTCGCCGCCACCTGGGCCCGCGAGGGGCGGTAGCGGCGCGGGCGGGCCTCGGCCTCAGGCCTATTCGCGCTCCGGGGTGATCGCGCCCGAGACCCCGTCGAACGCGCCTTCTTCCAGCTCGGCGACCAGCAGGCGCGCGGGATCGACCGGGCCCGGCATGATGGCCCGGCCCTTGGGAACGGGCTTGAACCCGACCCGCCCGTAATAGGGTTCGTCGCCGACCAGCACGACCAGGCGGTGCCCCCGGCTCTTGGCATTGGCGAGCGCGCGCTCGATCAGCTTGCGGCCGATGCCGCGGGCGCGGAACGGCGGCTCGACCGTGAGCGGCCCGAGCATCAGGGCCGGCGTCGCGCCGATCCGGATCGGGCACAGCCAGATCGAGCCGACCAGCAGCGTTCCGATGCGGGCGGTGAACGACAGGTCGAGTCGGTGGCCGGCGCCCTCGCGGATCCGATAGGCGGTGCGGGCATAGCGGCCGGGCCCGAAGGTGCGCTCGTGCAGCCGCTCAATCGGCGCCGCATCGTCGGGGGTTTCCGGCAGAATTGTCACAGAAAGGTCGGCCATGGCTTTCGCATACACCGCGCCACGCCGGCTGTCGACGCCGGGACCGAGCGCCCGCGCCACGGGTAGCGGAGGGCGGCCCGCGCGCCTATATCCGGCCGGGCATGATCCCGAAAAGCGGATTCCGGTTTTTCGGGAAATGATTCTGCTTCCCCGAAACACCCGGCGGGATGGCCATTCGTCATCCGGCCGGCGGCGAAGAGTGGCCGACAGCCGCGGGCGGTTCGCGCCGAAGCGACCTCGCCGGGCACAACCGCAAGGACATTCATGGGACTTCTGATCGACGGCGTCTGGCACGACCGCTGGTATGACACCAAGGCGTCGGGGGGCCGCTTCGAGCGCGAACCGAGCCGCTTCCGCAACTGGGTGACGGCGGACGGCAGCCCCGGCCCATCGGGTGTGGGCGGTTTTGCGGCGGAGCCGGGACGCTATCACCTCTATGTCTCGCTCGCCTGCCCGTGGGCGCATCGGACGCTGATCTTCCGCAAGCTCAAGCGGCTGGAAGAGGTCGTGTCGGTCTCGGTCGTGTCCTGGCACATGGGCAAGGAAGGCTGGACGTTCGATCGGGCCACCGGCTCGACCGGCGACGCCCTCCATGACGCCGCGCGGCTCGCCGACGTCTATCTCCTGGCGGACCCACGCTACACCGGACGGGTGAGCGTGCCGGCGTTGTGGGACCAGGCGCGGCGGACCATCGTCAACAACGAATCCTCCGACATCATCCGCATGCTCAACGCGGCGTTCGACGCCTTCACCGAGGTCGAAACCGATTTCTACCCGCCCGCCCTGCGGGCCGAGATCGACCGGATCAACGCGTCCGTCTATCCCGCCATCAACAACGGCGTCTATCGGACCGGGTTCGCCACCACCCAGGAGGCCTACCAGGAGAGCTTCCGCAGTCTGTTCGACGCCCTCGACCGGATCGAACGCCGGTTGTCGGATCAGCGCTACCTGGTCGGCGCCCGGACGACCGAAGCGGATTGGCGGCTGTTCACCACGCTGATCCGCTTCGATGCCGTCTATGTCGGCCACTTCAAATGCAACCTGCGGCGCATTGCCGACTATCCCCATCTGTCGAATTACCTGCGCGACCTCTACCAGACGCCGGGGGTCGCCGACACGGTCGATCTCGGGCACATCAAGCGGCACTATTACGGCAGCCACCACGCGATCAATCCGACCGGCATCGTGCCGCTCGGCCCCGAACTCGATTTTTCCATGCCACACGACCGCGCACGGTTCGGGTAGGCTGGCAACAGCCGGCCTGTGGCTTTGCGCCACCGCACGACATCAGGGGCACCGGCCAATTGACCAGCACCCGAGCGGCGAAGCCGGTCGTTCAAATCAATGCGGTAATTATACACCTCCACAACCCTTCGGCCCGGCGCGGGAATCGAGACCTGCGAAATCGTCTCCCCACCAGCGTCGGAACGATGGTACCCCGAAGAGGTTTCCGGGGTCAGACAATGCGATCGGCAACGGTTCCCTGATGGGTCGCCGGGGGCAAAACGCCAGGGGACACGATCGGCGGCGTCGTTCGCAAGTACCGCCCGAATTGCCATTGCGTCGGGAAGCAGGTAACGGCAGTGGTAACCGCGGTTCAGCGTCCGATTGATTCGGTCATCGCACGCTGGGCGTTTGCCGCTGCGGCAGTGGTGGTGTCGACCGAAGTCGTTGCCGAATTATGGCCGAAAAGCAGACCTAAGGGTGGAACCGCTGACAGCGTTTTGTTGCGCGGCAGGAGTTGCAGCGCGGTTTTCGGATGGGCTGATGCCCGCCGGCGCCGAGCCCGACCCGCCCCCGCATTTGGAACAGGAACCCCGATGGCGCGATGGTTTGCACCAGCTGTCCTCCTTGCGGCCATCACGACGGCGAGTGCGGTGTCGGCCGCCGAGCCCGCCGGCGACTGGCTCGTCGAAGGCGGATTTGCCCATGTGAGGATCGCGACCTGCGGCAACAAGCTGTGGGGCATCGTCGCCTGGGAGAAAAAGGAAGGGCGCGACAAAAAAAACCCCAACCCGGCGCTACGCACCCGGCCGACGCTGGGCATTCCGATTCTGCTCGGGATGACGCAGGACGGTGCCAATCGCTGGGAGGGTGAAATCTACAACAGCGAAGACGGGCGCACCTACTCGGCCTATCTCAACCTGAGGAGCCCGGACGTGTTGCACGTCGAGGGCTGCGTGCTCGGGTTCCTGTGCGGCGGCCAGAACTGGACACGCATCGTCCCTCCCCCAGAGGTTCCCACCACCACCGGACGCCCGGGCAGCGCGCCGGCACGCCCGCGCACCGCCACCCCGGCGCCCCGGCCGGCACCACCGGCCCCGCAGCCCGCCTACGGCACCACCGAAGACGTCTGTGCGGTGGTCAGTGCCGCGACCGGCCAGCCGGCCGAACCGCGCACGCGCTGACGTCGCCATCGGCGGTCGGCCGCCTGATTTCCCATCACCATATGTCGTTCGCCGGCGCCCCGAGCAGCACTTCGGAGATGCGGGCGCGGGTGCCCGCGGTCGTATCGTGCGGCAGTTGGTCGGGCGCGAAGAACCCGTGCGCCGCGATCTCGTAATCGGGCACGGGCGGCGACGGCTGGCGAAACGCCCGCACGACGAACAGCGCGACGTGATCGCGGCGCGAGACGTTCCGGTTGAACAACAGGCCGTGCAGCACCGCCGGCGCGGCGAGCTCGATGTTGCCTTCCTCCCGCAGTTCGCGCGCCAGGGCCTCGGCCATGGTTTCGCCGGGCTCGACGCCGCCCCCGGGCAACTGCCAGCCGCGCGCATAGGTGTGGCGGATGAGGAATACGCGGCCTTCGGCATCGATCACCACGGCGCGCACCCCGAGCGTCAGCCCACGCGACCAGCGCCAATAGAAATGAAGCACGCGCTGCAACGCGCGCTCGAGCCGGCGAACCGGGGGACCTGCGTGCGGCGCCATCGACGAATCAACTCCTACGCAAGAATGCGTGGCTCATCAGTGATTTGTTACATCCGCATGGCTGCATTGCCGCCCCCCTTCTATGCCATGCCGGCCAGCTGCGCTATCCGATGCGCGCCAACGATGTGGACGCATCGTTCTGCATCCTATGGCGGCTGGGGGCATCCCCCACATGTTCCCGGCTGATACGGCGCCCTCGGCCAAGTGTCGGGGGCGCCGTTTTTTTGGCTTCCATCGCCACGAACCCTCTATGATCGCGCGCGGCAAACCGGGACCACGGTGCATGAAACGCTTTGCTGACCTGACCGAGCAGGAAGTCCTCGCATTGGCCATCACCAGCGAGGAGGAGGACAGCCGCATCTATCGCGAGTTCGCCGTCGGTCTGCGCGAGCGGTTTCCGGCATCCGCGAAGATGTTCGACGCGATGGCCGACGAAGAGGTCGTTCACCGTACGCGCCTTGGCGATCTCTATCGCCGGAAATTCGGCGAGCACCTTCCACTGATCCGCCGCCAGGACGTCAAGGGCTTCGTCACCCACCGGCCGATCTGGCTGGTGCGGCCGCTCGGCCTCGACGAGGTCAGGAAATACGCCGCCACCTTGGAATACGAGACCGCCCGCTTTTATCGCAAGGCGGCGGAAGCCGCCCGCGACGCCTCGGTGCGCCGGCTCCTGATCGAGCTGGCGGACGCGGAGGACAGGCACGAAACCACGGCCGAACGCCTGGGCGAAAAAATTCTCACCGCCGACGCCCGCGCCGAGGAGGACGAGACCGCGCGGCGGATGTTCGTGCTGCAATACGTGCAGCCGGGGCTCGCCGGGCTGATGGACGGATCGGTGTCGACCCTGGCGCCGTTGTTCGCGGCGGCATTCGCCACCCACCAGACCTGGGAGACGTTTCTGGTCGGCTTGGCTGCCTCGCTCGGCGCCGGCATTTCGATGGGCTTTGCCGAGGCGCTGTCGGACGACGGCTCGCTCACCGGCCGCGGCGCACCGGTCATCCGCGGCACCGTCTGTGGCGTGATGACGACGCTCGGCGGCCTCGGACACACGCTTCCCTATCTGATCCCGAGTTTCTTCTGGGCGACCGCGCTGGCGACCGTCGTGGTGGCGATCGAGCTCGCCGCGATCTCCTATATCCGCTATCGCTACATGGACACGCCGTTCCTGCAGGCGGCGTTCCAGGTGATCCTCGGGGGGGCGCTGGTATTCCTCGCCGGCATCCTCATCGGCAGCGCTTGAACGGTCGACGATGTTTGTCCTCGCGCACCTCTCGGACCCGCATATCGGACCCCTGCCCAAGGCGCGCATGATCGACCTGGCGTCGAAGCGCGTGCTCGGATACATCAACTGGAAGCGCGCCCGGCGGGCGGTTCACCGCGTCGACGTGCTCGACGCCCTGACGCAGGACGTGAAATCGCAGGCGGCGGACCACATCGCCGTCACCGGCGACGTGGTCAATATCGCGCTGGCCGCCGAGTTCACCCAGGCGCGCAACTGGCTCGCCAGCCTCGGGGCGCCCCGCGATGTCACCCTCGTCCCCGGCAACCACGACGCCTACGTGCGTTCGGCGCTGCGCCAGCACGGCCTGCACTGGGGCGACTACATGCGCGAAGACGCCGGCGGCCTGGTGTCCGGCGAGATCGCCTATCCGTTCGTGCGGCGGCGTGGACCGGTGGCGCTGATCGGCTTGTCGAGCGCCGTTCCGACCGCCCCCTTCATGGCGACCGGCCGGCTCGGCGCGGCACAACTCGAACGCCTCTCCGGCATCCTGGCGACCCTGGCGAACGAGCGCCTGTTCCGCGTCGTTCTCATCCACCACCCGCCAATGAGCACGCCCGCACACCGGTTCAAATGGCTCGCCGACGCCAAGGACCTGCGCGCCCGGCTCGCCGAAGCGGGCGCCGAGCTGGTGATCCACGGCCATGATCACGTCCATTCGCTGGTGTGGCTCGACGGACCGGGCACCCGCATTCCCACCCTCGGCGTGCCGTCGGCATCGGCGGGGCCCGGCCGCGGCCGGCTTCGCCGACAACATGCCGCCTACAATCTGTATCGGATCGACGGCCCGCCGGGGCATTGGAGCTGCGAGGCGATTTCCCGCGGCTATCACGCCGGCACCCGCCGCATCGTCGAATTGGAGCGCCGCAAGCTGGCGTGATGCGACATCCGGGATCCGGTTCAAGCCGGTGGCGGGCGATAAAACGCCCGGCGCGCCCCGGTCACCGCGGTCATGCCTATGGCAGCCACCACGCCGTCGCGAACAACGTCACGATGCCGACCACGACGCCGAGCGCGAACGCGCCGATCATCGGCCAACGACGGCGTGGGCGCACCGCGCCGGTGCGGTCGGCCGCGGCCGGCGACGGGTCCGCGGCGAGAGCCCGCTCGCGCTCCAGCATGCGGCGCGCGACGTAGGCGGTGACGGCTTCGGCCAGATCCGCGACCTCGGTGGATTCGGCGATCACCGTGCGGCCGTAACGGGTGTCCTGCACCAGCCGATAGGTCCGCTTGTCGCGCCCCATATGCACGTGCGCGATCGGGTCGATCCACAGCCGCGGAGGATCGCCCCGCGACACGCCGCGATCGAACAGGTCCAGATCGGACGGAATTTCCGCATAGAGCGGATCGAGCGCGTCGTTCAGCAGCTCCAGACGCGCCAGTTCGGCATCGCGCAAGTCGACGACCGTGCCGGTTCGCTCCGCCGACTCGATCCGCGCCTGGCGCAAAGCCTGGCGAAGCGGGCCGGGGGGTGAATCGTCGGACTTCGGCTCGGGTGTCTTGCGGCGCCACATGACGCCGACGATAGCAGCCACGGCCCCGTGTGCAAGCACCGGCGCGGCGCCCCCTGCGCGGACCGGCCGCCCCGATCACCCCGGAGGGGCCGGCGCAGCCCCCGCGAATCCACCGATGCCGTTGAAACATCTTCAATATTCTCCGGCCGGTGGGGCCCGGCCCCAGTTCCCGCCCATCCCCGGTGTGGGCCTGCTTTTCGGTTGACCAAGGGGGCGCGGGCTGGTTGGCTGGCGACCGGGTCCGGTCGCAAGACGTGCCGCACGCACGCACGCCGGGGTCGCGAGGAAACGCCATGAACGCCCAGCAGCTGCTGCAGGAAATCACCGACTATTGCCGTACGGCCGGGCTGGCCGAATCCACCTTCGGCCGGCGCGCCGTCAACGACGGCAAGCTCGCCAACCGCCTGCGCAACGGCGGTCGCATCACCACCGACACGCTCGACCGCATCCGCTCCTTCATGAGCGTGCCCGCGGCGTCGGTCCCCCCGGCCCGACCCGGCGGCGTCGCGCGCCCGCGCCTGTCGCCGCCGATCCGGCCCATCGCACCGGCGATGCCGCAGCACCTGCCGGCCCCCGCCGACGGCGCGAACCCCCGGCGAAATTTCCGGTTTTTCGACAACCGGCAAAAATACCTGCTGTTCGTGACCACCTGCAGCGAAAAGCGGGTGGTCGCCCACCGCGCCGCCCTCGAACTGGCCAACATCCACCCCCGCCCGCCGGCGATCCGGCTGTTCGACGCCGGCATCGGCGACGGCACCGTGTTGTCTCGCGTCATGCGGGCGATGCACGACCGCGCGCCCACCGTCCCGTTCTACGTCGTCGGCAAGGAGATCAGCCTGGAGGACGTCCGCCTGACCCTGCAAAAGATGCCGGACCGCTTGTTCGAACATCCCGGCACGGTGCTGGTCGTCACCAACCTGGCCTACAGCGACGCGCCGTGGCTGGCGGCAAAATCGCTCGGCGCCGCATCGAGCCTGGTGTGGCACGAAATGCCGTTGGGCGGGAACTCGGCGCATCGATTCGAACAGCAGCTCATCGAGCTCGAACCCTTCCTGGCGGAAAACTGGAAGGCGCGGGTCAGTCCCACCACCGGAAATCCGACCTACGAGCGCCCGGTCGTGCTGGTGATCTATCGCGCGGACCACAAGTTCCTGCTCGATCCCGTCATTCCACGGCGCGGCGGCACCATGGCGAACTACGACCTGGTGATCGCGTCGCAACCCTACCGGGCACGCGCGTCCCTCGCCTTCAAGGCCAAGCGCGTGATCGCGCCGCTCGCCCGCGCGCTCGGGCCGGGCGGCCGGCTGATCGTCGTTCAATCGCACGGCAACGATCCCGGCATGGAGATCATCCAGCGGGTGTGGCCGGGCGACAACCCGTTCCTGCACGACCGCCATCAGGTGATGCAGGCGGTCAAGCAGGAACTGGCCGCCAGCGGCCGCGACCTGGCCTTCAACGTCTACGCCGACAGCCGCTCCCTGTTCCGCTACGACATGCACGCGCTGCCGTCCGAACTCGGCGCATCGATCGGCACCTCGACCTTGTTCGCGGCCTGGAACGCCGCGATCTACGTCGCGCAGGTCGAAGACGACCGGCTGGCGGTGGTGACCCAGGACGGGCGTTATCTCGACGCCACCCGCGACGTGCTGCACGAACGGGGCGGCCTGTGGTTCCACGACGAATCGTTCGTCATCTCGCGCCGCCGCGACTGAGCGAGGAACACCCGATGGCCATACCCGCCCCCCGACACGACGACGCGCACGAACCGGCGCGGATCGCCTCCTTCGTCCGGACGCGTTCGTTCGAGGCCAGCCGTCCCTCGCCCGCCGACCTGGCGATCTTGCGAGAGGCCGCGTCCCCGGCGGTGCCGATCTACGTCAGCGCGGTTCCGTCGCGCCCCGCCGCCGAGCAGATCGCGACCGCAATCGCGCTTCGCGCAGCGGGTTTCGAACCGGTTCCGCATCTGGCCGCGCGCAATTTCGCATCCGCCGGCGAACTCGACGCCTACCTGGCGTGCATGACCGCACAGGCGGGTGTTCGACGCCTGCTGGTGGTCGGTGGTGACCGGACCGAACCGGCGGGCGCCTTCCGCCACGCGATCGAGGCGATCGACAGCGGACTGTTGCAGTTGCACGGCGTCGACGAGATCGGGCTTGCGGGTCATCCCGAGGGGCATGCCCGCGTCAGCGAAACCGGGATGGCGCGGGCGCTCGCCGCCAAGATCGAGGCGGCGGAGCAGACCGGCCTCCGCGTCCACATCGTCAGCCAGTTCGCCTTCTCGGCGACCGCGATCGTCACCTGGGTGCGCCGCTTGCGCGACGCCGGCTGCGACCAGGAGATCCGTATCGGACTGGCCGGCCCGGCGTCGCTGTCGGCGCTGCTGCGGTTCGCCGGCATTTGCGGCGTCAAGGGTTCGGCGCTGGGCCTCGCGCGCAATGCCGGGCTGGTCAAACACATGTTCGGCACGACC
>JAVBUK010000368.1:0-3439 GCA_031555345.1 Xanthobacteraceae bacterium
GGCGACCTGTCGGAGAATGCCGAGTATCACGCCGCGAAGGAGCAGCAGTCGCTCAACGAGGGCCGGATCGCCGAGCTCGAGGACAAGCTCGCACGCTCGGAGGTGATCGACGTGTCGAAACTGTCCGGCGACACCGTCAAGTTCGGCGCCACTGTCACGCTGATCGACGAGGACACCGAAAAGAAGGCGGTGTGGCAGATCGTCGGCGAACCCGAGGCCGACGCCAAGAACGGCCGGATCTCGATCACCTCGCCGCTCGCGCGCGCGCTGATCGGCAAGAAGAAAGGCGCCTCGGTCGAGGTGGTCACGCCGGGCGGCGCCAAGGCCTACGAAGTCACCAAGGTCGAATGGCGCTGAATCGCCCGACGCGCCGTCGGCTTTTCGGTTGCGACCCGCCGCGGGCGTCGTGCGCCCGCGGGCGAGCGTGGGCGCGTGCCGACGCGCGGCGCGCGGGTCCGGCCGATCCGGGACCAGGTCCCGGCGCCTCGGTCACTGATCCGCCTTCAGCTCCAGCGGCACCACGGCGGCATCCTTGGAGCTGCGCAGGATCAGCGACGTCTTGACGTTGCGCACGTGGGGCGCCGCCGTCAGTTCGGTGACGAACGCCTGGAACGTCTTCAAGTCGGGGGCGACGCATTTCAGAATGAAGTCGATCTCGCCCGACAGCATCCAGCATTCCCGCACGAGCGGCTGGAAACGGACGAAATTCTCGAACGCCGCGAGATCGCTTTCGGCCTGGCTCGACAGGTGAACCATGGCGAACACCGTCACCTCGTAGCCGAGCAGCTTTTCGTCGAGCAGGGCGCGATAGCCCTTGATGTATCCCGCCTCTTCCAGGGCTCGGACGCGACGCAGGCACGGCGGAGCGGAAATCCCCACCCGGCGCGCCAGTTCGACATTGGTGATTCGTCCATCGTCCTGGAGTTCTTTGAGAATCTTGCGGTCGATGGCATCGAGATGGGCGGACAAAGGCAGCTCCAGGTCGGCAGCACCCTCGCACCGAATCTGGTGCACATGGCGTATCGCTTCTAGCGCGAAACCCGGCGGCACGAAAGAATATTGCGCCGTTTATGTGCAAAAGCGATCCGGTGGCTGTAAAGTCGCACCGCCTGGCCTACACAGAGGATTGCATTTCGTGCATGGCTGGTGGAAAACCATACACTGAACGCAACGTTGTGCATTCGCTCGGCGACCCTGCCGGCCCTGCACTGCGGCCTCGGGGACAAGGAATGGGACAGGCTGACGCCAAGGTTGTCATTATCGGGTCTGGTCCGGCCGGCTACACGGCGGCGATCTACGCCGCACGCGCCATGCTCGAGCCGATCCTGATCCAGGGCATCCAGCCGGGCGGGCAGCTCACCATCACCACCGACGTCGAGAACTATCCCGGCTTCGCCGCAGCCATCCAGGGCCCGTGGCTGATGGACCAGATGCAGGCCCAGGCCACCCATGTCGGGGCCCGGTTGGTGATGGATCACGTCAGCGCCGTCGATCTGTCGCGCCGGCCGTTCCGCATCGACTGCGATTCCGGCGACACCTACCGGGCCGAAACGCTGGTGATCGCCACCGGCGCCCAGGCCCGGTGGTTGGGGCTGCCGTCGGAACAACAATTCAAGGGATTCGGGGTATCCGCCTGCGCGACCTGTGACGGCTTCTTCTATCGCGGCAAGGAGGTTGCGGTAATCGGCGGCGGCAACACCGCGGTCGAGGAGGCGCTGTTTCTCACCAATTTCGCCAGCAAGGTGACGCTGATCCATCGCCGCGACACGTTCCGTGCCGAAAAGATCATGCAGGACCGCCTGTTCCGCAATCCGAAGGTGGCGATCGTCACCGATACGGTGGTCGACGAGATCGTCGGCCAGGGCGATCCTCCCCGCGTCACCGGGCTGAAATTGAGGAACCTCAAGACAGGCGCGGCGCGTTCGATGACAATCGACGGCGTGTTCGTGGCCATCGGCCACGCTCCGGCGAGTGGTTTGGTCGCCGACCAGCTCGAACTCGAGTCGTCGGGTTACATCAAGGTTGCGCCGCACTCGACGGCGACCTCGGTGCCGGGCGTGTTTGCCGCCGGCGACGTCGCCGACGCGGTTTATCGTCAGGCCGTCACGGCCGCCGGCATGGGCTGCATGGCGGCGCTGGAAGCGGAGCGTTTCATCGCGGCACACACCGAACATGGTGCCGCCACCGAGTCGGTGCGTCTCGGCTGATCGCAGCCGGCATCGGCCGATGCGCCGGAGATGCGGCGGGTGGACCAGGGTGTGAGTGGAGGCGGGCGGCGTCGAACGGAGGCTGTGGGGGCGACAACCCTGAACGCCGTTCGAGGGGCCCCTCCGGGTGGGAACAGGTTGGAACCATGGACTGGGACAAGCTGAAAGTCTTTCACGCCGCCGCCGAGGCGGGCAGCTTCACGCATGCCGGCGAACATCTCGGACTGTCGCAATCGGCGGTATCCCGGCAGGTGAGCGCTCTCGAGCAGGAGCTCGCGGTCGCGCTGTTCCATCGCCATGCCCGCGGCCTGATCCTCACCGAACAGGGCGAACTGCTGTACCGCACGGCGCACGAAGTGTTCATGAAGCTGGAGGCCGCCCGCGCCAAGCTCACCGACAGCCGGGAGCGCCCGCACGGCGAGCTGAAGGTGACGACGACCGCCGGCCTCGGCGTCCACTGGCTGACCCCCCGACTGGGCGAATTCATCGATCTCTATCCCGACATCCGCCTCACCCTCATCACCACCGACGAGGAGCTCGACCTGGCGATGCGCGAGGCCGACGTCGCCATCCGGCTGCGCCAACCGACCCAGCCCGACCTGATCCAGCGCAAGCTGTTCTCGGTGCGCTCGCACGCCTACGCGTCACCCGAATATCTCAAGCGCTTCGGCACGCCGCGCGCGCACGACGAGCTCGACCAGCACCGCGTTCTGCTGCTCGGCGGCAACGTCCCGCAGCATCTGCAGAACCGGCGCTGGCTGACCGAGGCCGGACGCTCCGGCCGCGATCCGCGCGCCCCGCACCTGGTCATCAACAACGTGCTGGGCATCCTGCGCGCCTGCCAACGGGGAATCGGCATCGCGATGCTGCCGGACTACCTGGTGGAAGAGAACGGCGGACTGGTCCAGCTGTTCGGCGAATCCGACACCACCGCGCTCGACGCCTATTTCGTCTATCCGGAAGAGCTCAAGAGCGTGGCACGGGTGCAGGCGTTCCGGGATTTCCTGGTCTCCAAGGCGCAGCGCTGGAGCTATTGAGACGAACCTGTCGTCCGACTTCTCCACGGCCGCATGTCGGCGCGGCGTGCGATCACGGCATCACCATCACGGCATGCGACCTGGCGCAGAATGACGGAACGGGGCGACGTTGCCGCCACCCCGTTCCGAACAAACGAATGCGCCGGCCTCTCGCGGTCGGAGGGGCCTTGCGGGCCGCCACGATCTGGTCGGCGG
>JAVBUK010000385.1:0-6316 GCA_031555345.1 Xanthobacteraceae bacterium
TCGCCGACACCGCCTTCGCGGCCGCCACCTGCGGCACCATCCGTCTCGAGCTTCTCAAGATCGGCGCCCTGGTGCGCGTCTCCGTCCGCCGCATCCGCTTCGCCATGGCGTCGGCCTGCCCCGCCGCCGTCGAATGGGGCCTCGCCGCCCGCTGTCTGGCGCTGGCCGCCAGGGCGCGCGCCGCGCCCCGCTGAGCGGCGCCGCCGCACCCCTCTCACCCGCAGGCCCACGGAGACCCGAAAACACCCAAGTCCCGTCCCGCGCTCCAGGCGCCACGGTCAACCCGTGCGCGCCGCAAAAGGGCCAGCACCAACAGCGCGCCACGCCCAAAAATACCCAGCCGTTTGAGAAATCCGGGCTAGCCTGGATCCTTTAAACTCTTACGGCCTCCCGGCAGAGCCGAGAGGGCTCGCTCGCGTTAGCATCATAGTATGGTGGATTTGACATTCCCGTCTCTCTTTCGGCGTGCGCTTCACAGCAACGTCGAATCCAAAAACAACCTAGCATCATAGCGTTGCTGGTGTCCCGGGTTCCGACATTGGTCCGGAGCGGGCTGCAAAACGGAACCGGGACGCGCGCGAAGCGGAAGGCGGAGACCTGCGTGAACGACCGCCCCTCAGGCGACCCGCTGGCGCATCCGGAAGGCGGTGAACACCTGGTCGAGATCGGACGCCGGCTGAGGCAGGGCGATGAAGAATCCCTGCGCGTTGGTGCAGCCCGCCGCGCGCACCGCGCCCAACTGGTCCTCGCGCTCGATGCCCTCCGCGACCGTCTCGATCGCCAGCGACCGGCCCACGCCGCCGACCGCGTCGACGATGGCGCGGCAGGTCGGCTCGTCGACCACGTCACGGATGAAGTGGCGATCAATCTTGATGGAGTCGAACGGGAACGCGGTGAGGTAGCTCAGCGACGAATAGCCGATGCCGAAATCGTCGAACGCGATGCGCACGCCCATGCCGCGCAACTGGTGCAGCATCGCCAGGTTCTGCTCGCTTTCCTGCAGCAGGACCGTCTCGGTGATCTCGAGCTCGAGCCGCTCGGGCGGCAGCCCCGAGGATGCCAAGGCCCCCATCACGATCCCGGCGATGTTGCCGCTCTTGAACTGCGCCGGCGACAGGTTGACCGAGACCCGCACCCCGGCGGGCCAGCGGGCCGCCTCGGCGCAAGCCTGCCGCAGCACCCATTCGCCGAGCGGGGCGATCAGCCCGATCTCCTCGCACACCGGGATGAAACCGCCGGGCAGCACCAGCCCGTGGCCGGGCCGGCGCCAGCGCAACAGAGCCTCGCAGTTGCCGATCGTGTCGGTCGCGAGGTCGATGATCGGCTGGTAGAACAGCTCGAACTCGCCGCGCACCAGCGCACCGCGCAAGGCGTTCTCGAGGTCGCGCCGTTCGACGACCGAGGCGTTCATCGCGCTTTCGAAGAACAGGCACTTGTTGCGTCCTTCGGCCTTGGCGCGATAGAGCGCGATGTCGGCGTTCTGGCACAGTTGATCGGCGTCGGTGCCGTCGTGCGGCGCCGTCGCCACCCCGATGCTGGCGCCGATCACGAGATCGTTGCCGTCGATCGGGTACGGGCGGGTCAGGACCCGCAGCACCGTGTCGGCGAGGTCGGCGACCTCCTGGCGGCAGCGCATCGCCCGATGCACGATCGCGAACTCGTCACCACCGATCCGCCCGACCGTATCGCCGTCGCGCACGCAGCCCCGCAGGCGGGAGGCGACGATCCGCAACAGACGGTCGCCGAACGGATGGCCGAGGGTGTCGTTGATGAATTTGAACCGGTCGAGGTCGATCGACAGGACCGCGAACGCCTTGCCGGAACTCCGCAGCCGCACCAGCGCCTCATCGAGCTTTTGGCGCACCAACACACGATTGGCGAGATCGGTGAGCGCGTCATGGGTCGCCATGTGGGCGACCTGGGCCTCGATGCGCTGCCGCTCCGTGACGTCGTCATGAGTCGAGACCCAGCCACCGCCGGGCATCGGGCGCCGGGTCAGGGCAATCGAGCGGCCGCCCTTGAAATGAAGAATCTCGGTGCTCTCCGACGTACGCGGAGCCGACAGCCGGCGGCGGTACTCCTCCGGCGTCGCGCCGGCGTACAGGCCCTTGGCGATGCGCATTTCCGTGAGTTCCGCGAGCGGCGTCCCGGGCTGGACCTCGCCGGATTCGAATCCATACAGCTCCCGGTAACGGGTATTGCAGACCACCAGCCGGTGGTCGGCGTCGAACATCGCCAGGCCTTGCGACATGTTGTCGAGCGCGGTTTGAAATTTGTCGAACTGCGCGCCCAGATCCTGGCGCGCCCGGTCGAGCATCAGGCGGTGGCGCGCCGCCGCCGCGATCACGATCAGGATAACTACCGCCAGACCCGCCGCTGCGAGGCGATAGATCCATTGCTTGCGGGCGAAGGCGTCGAACACCTCCTGCTCGGCAGCCCCCACCATCACCAGCAGCGGATATCCTTCGACGACGCGGTAGGACACCAGCCGGCGCACCCCGTCCAGCCTGCTTTCCTCGACGTAGGAGGCGTCCGGCTCTCGCCGGAAACCCTGAAACGCAGCGGTGCCGATGATCGAACCGCCGATCGTGCTGCCATTCAGCCCGGCGGAGGCGCGGATGACGCCGTCGAACCCGGCCAGCAGGATCGCGCCGCGCCGGCCGACGTCGATCGAGTCGTAGACCCGCGAAAAATACTCCGGTTTGACCGCCGCCGAGATCATCCCGGCGAACGACCCGTCCGGTTTGGACAGGCGCCGCGTCAGTTGCACCGAGAGTTGCCGATCGCCCCATCCGATCACCGGCGCGCTGATCCGCAGCCGGTCCTCGCGGCGTTCCATATGGTCGCCGAAGTGATCGAGGTGGCCGACATTGATCCGGCCTGCGATCGGGAACGCGCTGGATTTGACCAGAATCCCTCTTGCGTCCGTGATGGTGAACTGACGCGCCAGATCGTTGCGAAACGCCGGGTCGTTGGTCCACGCCGCGAAATCGAAATGCTCCGGGTCTTTTTCGTAGGCGGTGCGCAGGACCACCAGCATCCGGTCGTTTTCCTGCACCGAATGAATCACATGCGCCTCGAATACGCGGGCGATGTTCTGCAGGCCCACCAACGCCAGACGTTCGGTGTTGTCGCGCTCGCTGGCGAGATGGCGTTCGACCGACACCCAGATCAGGGCAATCATCGCCAGACCGAGCGCAGTCGCCGCCTGACCGAAGGCGCGACACCAGACCCTCGCATTCGCAATTCGGCCGCACATGCCCCTTCCCCGGACCACACGACATCCGCCGGAGAATTATCGCAGTGTTCGATTGTCGTTCCGTTGTCGGGGCTGGGGCCGCTTCGGGCCAGTGGCGAAAAAACTGTCGACGGCCTTAACAAGAGTTTCCGTCGGCCCTCGACACCAGAAAACATCACACTCGATTACCAGCCAAGCCAAACCGATCCGATATCGGCGCTCTTGGCGGTCGACAAGTGTCCCGGTTCCGACGCTCGGTTCCGTTTGCAGCCCGCACCGTACCACCGTCGGAACCGAAACGCCGCCGGCAACGCTATGATGTTGGTGTGGTTCTGGATTCGACGTGGCGATGAAGCGCTTGCCGCAAGCGTGGTCGGAACGTCCAATCCACCACGCTATTCACTCACGACAGAACCGAATTCCGACGCACGAAACCGACGTGCGAGGGTATCCAGTACGGCATTCACCATGCCGGTCTCCTGCTTGTCCACGAACGCATGGGCGACGCCGACATACTCCGAAACGATCACGCGGGCCGGGATGTCCTGGCGCCGTTCGAGTTCGTAGGCACCGGCCCGCAGCACCGCGCGCAGGATCGCCTCCACCCGCTTCAGCGGCCAGCCTGCGGCGAGCATGGAATCGATCACCGGATCGAGACGCCGCTGCTCGCGCACGAACCCGGTGACGATGTCGCGAAAAAAACCGGCCTCCGCCGGCAGGTATTGCTCACCCTCGACCTCGCGGCCGAGCCAGTGGCTCTCGAACTCGGCAAGTATTTCGTTGAGGCCGGTCCCGGCGATCTCCATCTGATAGAGGGCCTGCACGGCCGCGAGCCGCGAGGCCCCGCGCCGGTTGACCTTGTCGGGAGCCCCTTTGTCCTTGGGGCGTTTCATCGCCGCGCTCCGGTTCCGAGCGAGCGCTGCAGGCGGATCAGGGCCAGCGCGGCGCGGGCCGCGGTACCGCCTTTGTCGTGCTCCTCCGGACGCGCCCGGGCCAAGGCCTGGGCCTGCGTATCCACCGTAAGGATACCGTTCCCGACCGGGATACGGCGCGAGGTGGCAATGTCCATCAGGGCGCGAGCGGATTCGCCGGCGACGATATCGTAATGGCTGGTCTCGCCGCGGATCACGCAGCCGAGCGCCACCACCCCGTCGAACCGGTGACGCCGCCGCCGCTGCGCGGAATCGAGCGCGATCACAACGGCCTGCGGCACCTCCAGCGCACCCGGCACGGTGATGACCGTCCATTCCACCTTGGCACGGTCGAGTGCCTGCGTCGCGCCGGTGAGCAGCGCGTCGGCGATGTCCTCGTAATATCGTCCTTCGACGATCAGAACGCGCGCTCCCTTGAGCGCCTTGTCGGTGGTCTCTTTTGCCTGCCGTGGTCCGGCCATGTGAAGCTCCAGGTCGCGCCGTGACTACCAAGCATAGCCGGCCACTCGCAAGGGCGACGATTGGGGTTTGGCGCCGAGCAGCGCACCTGCGCACCCCGTTCGCAGGCCGCCGGTCATCGACCGCAGCGGCCATACGACGAATGCGCTATCGGCTCTCCATCAGCCGGGCGGCGTAACGCGCCATGGTGTCGATTTCGAGATTGACCGCCTCACCGACCCGTAACGGGCCCATGGTGGTCACCTTCAAGGTATGTGGGATAATCAGCACCGAGAAGGTATCGCCCTCGACCTCGTTGACGGTCAGCGAAATGCCGTCGAGCGCGACCGACCCTTTCTGGGCGATGAAGCGGGACAGCGGCGGCGGCGCGCGGAACACGAAGCGCGCCAATTCCAGCAGGTCGTCCCGCGAAATCACCTCGGCCAATCCGTCGACGTGTCCTGATACCATATGGCCGCCAAGCTCGTCGCCCAGCTTGAGGGCACGTTCGAGGTTAATGCGCGTGCCATGGCGCCAGCCACCGACCGTGGTCAACCGCAGCGTCTCGGCAGCCGCATCCACCGCAAACCAGGTGCGGCCGTCCTCCTCGCCGGCACCGACCACCGTCAGGCACACGCCGCTGCAGGCGATCGAGGCACCATCGTCAATGGAGGTGCGTGAGTAACTACAGGCGATCTTGAGCCGGTGAAGCTGGCCTTGTGCCATCGGGCGAACGGCGAGGATCTCGCCGATGTCGGTGACTATGCCGGTAAACATGTTCGTTCTCGCGCCGCGAACCACCTCGATCGAAGGCGGACCCTTATCACACCCGCTCGAAGAACTCGATGCTGTCGGCGCCCGCGGTTTCGACGCCGGCCGACTGCAACTGCGTGGTCAGGGCGCTCAATGGTAGCCCTTCGAGGGCGTCGATTCCTTCGGCGCCCACCGCCCTGGGCGATCGGAACAGGATCGCCTCGTCGACCAGGTCGGCAGCGACCAGGGCCGCGGCCACGATCGGGCCCCCTTCGACCATCAGGCGGGTGATGCCGCGTCGCCCGAGCTCGCGCATCATCGCCATCAGGTCGATGCGGCCGGCATCGGCTTCGACCCGCAGCACCTCGACCCCCGCCGTCTCGATGGCGTGGACCGCGGCGTCTGCGACCTGCGGGGCGGCGACGACCCAAACCGGAGTCTGACGCGCGCCGCCGACGAGCCGGCCGTCGATCGGCGTTCGCAGGGCGGCGTCGAGCACGACCCTGACCGGCGAGCATGCGTCCATGCCGGGCAGCCGGCAGGTCAGCTGCGGATCGTCGGCCAGAACCGTCCCGATGCCGACCAGGATGGCGTCGTGCCGGGCGCGCATGAGATGCACCCGCGCCCGCGCCGCCGCGCCGGTGATGGCGAGCGGCCGCCGTCCCGGCGCGCCGGCTTTGTCGTCCGCCGACACCGCCAGCTTGAGGGTGACATGCGGACGGCCGTCGCGAATGCGCCGGATGTGGCCCGCATGCGCGCGACGCGCCTCGTCGGCGCAAAGGCCGAGCTCAACCGCAATGCCGGCCGCGCGCAACCGCGCATGCCCCTGCCCGGCGACCTCGGGGTTCCGGTCTTCGATCGCTGAGAAGACACGCGCGATACCGGCCGCGATGATCGCGTCCGCGCAGGGTGGCGTCTTGCCGTGATGCGAGCAGGGTTCGAGCGTCACATAGAG
>JAVBUK010000537.1:0-8053 GCA_031555345.1 Xanthobacteraceae bacterium
TCGCCGACACCGCCTTCGCGGCCGCCACCTGCGGCACCATCCGTCTCGAGCTTCTCAAGATCGGCGCCCTGGTGCGCGTCTCCGTCCGCCGCATCCGCTTCGCCATGGCGTCGGCCTGCCCCGCCGCCGTCGAATGGGGCCACGCCGCCCGCGGTCTGGCGCTGGCCGCCAGGGCGCGCGCCGCGCCCCGCTGAGCGGCGGCGCCGCACCCCTCTCACCCGCAGGCCCACGGAGACCCGAAAACACCCAGGTTCCGCCCCGCGCTTCAGGCGCCACACTCGACCCGTGCGCGCCGCAAAAGGGCCGGCACCAACAGCGCACCCGGCCTGAAAATACCCAGCCGTTTGAGAAATCCGGGCTAATCGTCGCCCCGACGATTGCCAAGGCGTGTCCGCTGGTGCAGGACATGTGTTCATGCGGAACTGGGAGAGAGAATGAGTGCGCCGGTCGACCTCGCGAGCTACAGCGACGCTCTGGTCGTGCTCGGCACCGCGGCTGTGGTCGTACCGATCGTCCGCCACTTCGGGATCAGCCCGGTCCTCGGCTACCTTGCCGCGGGCGCGGCGCTTGGTCCGCTCGGCCTCGGCTCATTCATCGATACCTTGCCGTTCCTCTACTGGGTAACGGTGGTCGATACCCGAAACGTCTCCGGCATCGCCGAACTCGGCGTGGTCTTTCTGCTGTTCGTGATCGGACTCGAATTGTCCTACGAACGCCTCAAGGCGATGCGTTATCTGGTATTCGGGCTCGGCGGGACGCAGGTCGCATTGTCCGCCGTGGCACTCGGCGTCGGGCTCGCGCTGCTCGGCAACGGTTCGGCGGCCGCGGCGATTCTCGGCTCCTGCCTGGCGCTGTCGTCGACCGCGATCGTGCTCGAGGTGCTGTCGAACCAGGGGCGCTTGTCGACCACGTCCGGCCGCGCCAGCTTCGCCGTCCTGCTGGCGCAGGATCTGGCCGTCATCCCGATTCTGCTGTTCATCTCCATCATGGGCGCGGGCCCCACCGGGTCGGTCGGGATCAGCGTCCTGCTGGCACTGGCGCACGCCACCGTGGCGGTCGGGGCCATCGTGGTGGTCGGGCGCATGCTGCTGCGGCGGTTCTTCCGGCTGGTCGCGGCGACCGACACGCCCGAGCTGTTCACCGCCGCCACGTTGTTCGTGATCGTCAGCACCGGGATCGTGGCCGCGCTCGCCGGATTGTCGATGGCGCTGGGCGCGTTCGTCACCGGCCTCCTGCTCGCCGAAACCGAGTTCCGCAAGGCGATCGAAGCCACCATCGACCCGTTCAAGAGCCTGCTGCTGGGGTTGTTCTTCTTCACCATCGGCATGCACATCGACTTCCGCGAACTGGCGCGACAGCCGGAGTGGCTCGCGCTGTCGGTGGTCGGGCTGATCGGCGTCAAGGCGGCGATCCTGGTCGCGCTCGGCCGCATGTTCCGCCTGCCTTGGGGAGCCGCGATCGAGACCGGGCTGCTGCTCGGCCCCGGCGGCGAGTTCGCCTTCGTGGGCATCGGCATGGCGACGACACTCAGCCTGGTCGCACCGCCGGTCGCCAGCTTCGCCCTGGCGGTCACCTCGCTCACCATGGCGCTGATTCCGCCGTTGGCGATCCTGACGCGCTGGCTGGCGAAGAAGCTGCGGCCGCCCAAGGTGGTCGATCCGGGACTGTCCGTCGTGCCCCAGGCCGCCGGACACGCCATCGTCATCGGCAACGGTCGTGTCGGACAGGTGGTGTGCGCGATGCTCGACGCCCACAGGTTCCGCTACATCGCGATCGACCGGAACTCGGACGCCGTCACCGACCAGCGGCGCCGCGGGCGTGAAGTCTACTACGGCGACGCCACCAACTCGAACTTCCTGAAGTCGTGCGGCCTGATGGAGGCCGCCGCCGTCATCGTCACCATCGGCTCCCAGACCGAGATCGACGCGATCGTCAACCAGGTCCGGGCGCTGCGGGCCGACGTCTTGATCGTGTCGCGCGCCCGCGACGCCGACCACGCCCGCCATCTCTACGCGGTCGGGGTCACCGACGCGGTGCCGGAGACAATCGAAGCGAGCCTTCAGCTGTCGGAAGCGACGCTGGTGGGACTGGGGGTACCGGCCGGACCGGTGATCGCCTCCATCCATGAGAAGCGCGACGAGTTCCGCCACGCGTTGCAGCAGGCCGCCGGCGAGGCCGGACGCACGAACATCCGGGCGATCCGTCCGAAATTGCGGCGGGTACGCTGACCCCCGGAAGATCCGCTCGTCGGACCGGCCGCAATCGGCTCGGGTCCGTGCGGAACCCGAACGGAGCGGCCATCCACGGATCGGGACGTGGCACCGGCGCGCCCTCAGCGCGCGATGCCGATCCGTTTGATCTCCCACTCGAGATCGATGCCCGAGGTTTCCTTGACACGTCGGCGCACGGTTTCACCCAGCGTCTCGATGTCGGTCGCCGCGGCATGGCCGCGATTGATCAGGAAATTGCAGTGCAGTTCGGAGACCTGCGCGTCGCCCACCACGAGGCCGCGGCAACCAGCGGCGTCGATCAACTGCCAGGCCTTGCGGCCGGGCGGGTTCTTGAACGTCGAGCCGCCGGTGCGGCTCTTCACCGGCTGGGTCGACTCGCGCGATTCGGTGATCCGGTCCATTTCCGCGGCGATCCGGGCAGGGTCGCCGGGACGGCCCTGCAGCAGCGCCTGGGTGAAGATCACGTCGCCGGCGACCCCGCAGTGCCGATAGCCATAGTGCATGTCGGCGTTGCGATAGGTGGTGACGCCGCCGCGGCGGTCGACGCCGCGCGCTTCCACCAGCACGTCCTTGGTTTCGCCGCCGTAGGCGCCGCCGTTCATGCGCAGCGCGCCGCCGATCGCGCCCGGAATGCCGCGCATGAACGACAGCCCGGCGATACCGGCCTCCTGGGCGGCGCGCGCGACCCTGACGTCGGGAACGGCAGCACCGACCCGCAGCCGGTCACCGTCCTCGATCACGATGTCGGAAAACCCGCGCCCCAGCCTGACGACCACACCCGGAACACCGCCGTCGCGCACAATCAGGTTCGAGCCGAGCCCGAGCACCGTCACCGGAACGTCGGCGTCGAGGCGGGAGAGGAAATAGGCAAGATCGGCCTCGTCTTCCGGCAGGTACAGGACCTGTGCCGGACCGCCGACGCGAAACCAGGTGAGCGGCGCCAGCGGCTCGTTGGCTCGCAGCCGGCCGCGCAGTTCGCCCATGCGCGCAGCAAGCGAGGGCACGAGATCCGGAAAGGTCATCGGCATCTCCCGGCGGGGCCCCGATCGTCCACGCGTGTCAGCTCTCCAAGGCCTTCAACTGGTCCGGCAACGCGTAGGCCCACTGGGTGATGTTGCCGGCACCGAGACATACGACGTAGTCGTCCGGCCGCGCCAGTTCCTTCACGACCGCCGCGAGCCTGGCGGCGTCCTCCAGGGCGACCACGTGACGGTGACCGCGGGCGCGAATGCCGGCGACCAGGGCGTCGCGGTCGATTCCCGGCATCGGCGCTTCACCGGCCGGATAGACGTTCGCCACGACCACCGTGTCGGCGTCGTTGAAGCACGTGCAGAACGGCTCGAACAGCGAGGCCAGCCGCGTGTAGCGATGCGGCTGCATCACGGCGATCACCTGGCCGCGGGTCGATTCCCGCGCCGCCCTGAGCGCGGCGGCGATCTCCACCGGATGATGGCCGTAGTCGTCGATCACCGTGACGCCGTTCCACTCGCCGGTCCGCGTGAAGCGGCGCTTGACGCCGCCAAACGACGCCAACGCCTTGCGGATGAGGTCGTCGCTCACGCCGAGTTCACGTGCGACCGCGATCGCGGCGGTCGCGTTGAGGGCGTTGTGACGACCGGGCATCGGCAGCGTCAGCGCGCCGATCACGTGTTCCGGCGCCCCGTCGCGATCGCGGAACGCGACCGCGAAGCACGAGCGCCCGTCGACGTGGGTGAGTTCGACGAGCCGCACGTCGGCCTGCGGGTTCTCGCCGTAGGTGATGACGCGGCGATCCTCGATGCGCCCGACCAGTTGCTGCACCACCGGATGATCGGTGCACATCACCGCGAAGCCGTAGAACGGCACGTTCTCGACGAAGTCCTTGAACGCCCGCTGCACCGCCTCGTAGGTGTTGAAATGATCGAGGTGCTCGGGATCGACGTTGGTGACGACGGCGACGTCGGCCGGCAGTTTCAGGAAGGTGCCGTCGGATTCGTCGGCCTCGACCACCATCCAGTTGCCGCCTCCGAGCCGCGCGTTGGTGCCGTAGGCGTTGATGATGCCGCCGTTGATGACCGTCGGATCGAACTGGCCCGCCTCCAGCAGCGCCGCCACCAGCGACGTGGTGGTGGTCTTGCCGTGCGTGCCGGCGATCGCCACGCAGCTCTTGAGCCGCATCAGTTCGGCCAGCATTTCGGCGCGACGCACCACCGGGATGCGCTTGTCGCGCGCCGCGGCGAGTTCGGGATTGTCGCGTTTGATGGCGGACGACACCACCACCACGTCGGCGCCGTCGGCGTTCTTGGCGTCGTGGCCGATCGCCACCGCGATGCCTTGCGCCCGCAGGCGTCTGACATTGGCGTTTTCCGCGACGTCCGACCCTTTGACCGTGTAGCCGAGATTGGCGAGCACCTCGGCAATCCCGCTCATCCCGATACCGCCAATGCCGACGAAGTGAATCGGGCCGATGTCACGCGGCAGTTTCATTCGAGTTTGATCCCCTCGCCCTCTACGGCCGACCTGACGTTCCGGCCCGGCTCACGGCCGGCGGAATCAGGCGCCGTAAATGGAAAATAGAAATAAATCCAGCAGGTTGACAGCACTTCCGGCGGCTTCCGGCGCTGCCGCAAGAGCGTGTCGGAGAATGCCACGATCGGTCACCCGCGCTGGAGGCCGGGTGCTGTTCCTGCCACCTGCAGCACCAGGTCGGCAAGCCGCTCTGCGGCATCGGTGGCCCCGGTCCGCTTGGCCGCGGCGGCCATCGCCGTCAGGCGGTCCGAATCGACCGCCAGCCTGGCAATCTCCTCGGCGGCCCGCTCCGGGTCGAACAGCCCCTGGTCGAGCCGGATGGCGCCCCCGGCCTTCTGCAGCAGGTTGGCGTTGGCCAGCTGGTCCTGGTCGAGCGCATGCGGAAGCGGTATCATGATGGATGGTCGCCCGATGGCGGCAAGTTCCGCCACCGTCGAGGCGCCTGAGCGCGCGATCACCAGATGGCTGGCGGCGATGCGCGCCGGCAGGTCCGGGAAAAACGCCGCGACCTCGGCCGGCACCCCGATCCGCTGGTAAAAGGCCCGAACCGCCGGCACGTTTTCCTCGCGCGCCTGCTGCACCATCTCGATGCGGACACGCACCGCGACCGGCAACAGCTCGATCGCTGCCGGCACCACATCCGCCATGATCTGGGCACCCTGGCTGCCGCCGAACACCAGGAGACGGAGGGGCCCACCACGCTCGGGTGGCGCGTAAGCCACCTGCGCGGCCTCGGTCACCGCCGGGCGGACCGGGTTGCCGGTATGGGTGCTCTTGCCGGCGAGGCTCGGCTCGCGGTCGAGCACCCCCGGGAAGCTGGTCGCGATCGCCTTGACCCGCGACGCCAGCAGGCGGTTGGCGCGCCCCATCACCCCGTTCTGCTCGTGGATCAGGGTCGGAATTCTCCGCAGCACGGCGGCCAGCATGGGAGGCACCGTCGGATAGCCGCCGAACCCCACCACCGCGTCAGGTTTGAGGCGCCCGAACAACCGGAAGGCCCGGGCGGTGCCGATCGACAGCCGGGTCGCGGTGCGCAGGATCGACGGCACGTCCCGGCCCCGCAGGGTGTCGCTTGGAACCAGATGGGTTTCGCGCGCGGGAAACTGGCTGCCGTAGCGCGTCGCCCGCTCGTCGGTGACCAGGTCGACGTCGACCCCCCGCCGCTTCAGAACGACCGTCAACGCTTCGGCGGGAAAGAGGTGCCCTCCCGTCCCGCCCGCCGCGATACAGATGAGCGGCGTCCGCCCGCCTGCCATCAAGCCCTGCCCGCCGACAATGCCAGCCCCTCACCCAACACCAGTTCCGTACGCGGCCGCTCGCGCGTGAGCGCCAACAACATACCCATACCGTATGCCAGCGAAATCATCGAGGAGCCACCATAGGAAATGAACGGCAGCGTCATCCCTTTGGCGGGGATCAGGGCGAGGTTCACCGCCATGTTGATCGCCGATTGCACCCCGAACAGCATCGCCAAACCCGCCGTCGCGAACCGCGCGAACGCATCCTCGTTGTGCATCGCATTGTTCAGGGCCCGCACCACGATGAACGCGAACAGCGCCACCAGGATGAGACAGAGAACGATGCCGAACTCCTCCGCCCCGACCGCCAGGACGAAGTCGGCGTGGCTGTCCGGCAGAATGCGCTTCATCGTGCCTTCGCCGGGTCCACGTCCGAACCAGCCGCCGCGCATGAACGACTCGACGGCCACATCGACCTGGAATGTATCCCCCGAGGCGGGGTCGAGGAAGCGTTTGATGCGGCGGGCGACGTGCGGAACGGTGGCGTAGGCGCCGGCGAGCCCGACCACGCCGGCGGCGGCAAGCCCGGCCACCCAGATGACCCGCATGCCCGCCATGAAGAACAGCGCGCACCAGACGATCGCGATCAGCATGGCCTGACCGAAGTCGGGCTGCAGCACCAAGGCGGTGTCGACCAGCAGCAGCAGCAGCAACGCGAAGGTGTTGGCCGGCATTTCGGGCTTCTTGGACGACTCGGCGAACAGCCACGCGATCAGGATCACGAAAGCCGGCTTGAGAGATTCGGAGGCCTGGATGTTGACGCCGAACAGCACGATCCAGCGGCGGGCGCCTTTGATCTCGGTCCCGAACTGCAGGGTCGCGATGGCCAGCACCAGGCTGGCGACGAACACCACCAACGCGAGACGGCGGATCTGGCGAGGCGGCAAAAACGAGGTCGCGAACATCACCGCCAGCGCCGGGGCGAGGAACATCACGTGGCGGTTGACGAAATAGAACGCGTCGAGCCCGATGCGCGTCGCCACCGGCGGCGAGGCGGCCAGCGACAGCACGATTCCCGCCAGCATCACCGTCACCACGGCGGCGATCAACAGCCGGTCGACGGTCCGCCACCAGGCGACGAAGGGCGTGTGCTGGACGCGCGAAACCATGCGAGGGTGCTCCCGATAGCGAACCAGACCGGCTGCGAACCAGACCGGCTGTGAACAAAACCCCGTATCCCGCCGCGATCGATCCGCCTTCCGCCGATGCCCGCCCGTTGTGCTTCCGGGCCGCGACAAGGACTCCACCGCAACGGGACTGACGCCTTCAGACCTGCGCCGATTCTGGTTTCCAGCCCGTTAAGAAAAAATTTAAATTTGGCCGCCGGCCGGGGCGCCGCCCTGCTGAGCGGTCCATTCGATCAATCGCCATCGGCGGATGGCGGCTTTGCCCGAACGCCGCGGTCGCGCCGGCGGATTCGGGCGCACCCAAATCCGGCCGGAGTTTCGCGGTCCTGATTCTGCCCGCTCGATCCGCTACCGCGCCGGGGGCACGCCGACGCCCGGCAGCGCCCGCACCAGCGTGCGGAAGGCGTCGCCGCGCACCTCGAAATTCTCGAACTGATCGAACGACGCGCAGGCGGGCGACAACAGCACCACCGCCTCGGCGATGCCGGCGGCCGCGGCATCGTGCGCCGCGATCTCGACCGCCCGGTCCAACGTTCCGACGATTTCGTGCGCCACCTTGCCGGCCAGGGTATTGGAAAACGCGTCGGCCGCCTCACCGATCAGATAGGCCTTGCGGATCCGCGGGAAATAGTCCTCGAGCGCGGCGATGCCGCCGGTCTTCGGCTGGCCGCCGGCGATCCAGAAGACGTCGGAGAAACAGGCCAGCGCCTGGGCGGTCGAGTCAGCGTTGGTGGCCTTGGAATCGTTGATGAACAGGACGTCGCCCAGGCGGCCGACCTCCTCCATGCGATGGGCGAGACCCGCGAACGACCACAGGCCCGCCTGGACCTGTTTGGCGTCGAGCCCGAAGGCAAGCGCCGCCGCGGCGGCGCAGGCCGCGGTCTGGGCC
>JAVBUK010000484.1:0-3228 GCA_031555345.1 Xanthobacteraceae bacterium
GGTGGTGGCCCAGGAGGTCAAGGCGCTGGCCTCGCAGACCGCCAAGGCGACCGACGAGATCGGGACGCAGATCACCGGCATGCAGGCGGCGACCCAGGAGGCGGTGGCGGCGATCAAGGAGATCGGCGGCACCATCACCCACATTTCCAACATCGCCACCACCATCGCCGGGGCGGTCGAGGAACAGGGCATCGCCACCCAGGAGATTTCGCGCAGCGCCCAGCGCGCCGCCCAGGGCACCGTCCAGGTCGCCACCGACATCGGCAACGTCAATGCCGGTGCCGGCGAGACCGGAATGGCGGCCGGGCAGGTGTTTTCGTCGGTTCAGTCGCTGTCGCAGGAAAGCCATCGCCTGAAGACCGAGGTCGACAAGTTCCTGCGCATGGTCCGCGCGGCCTGACGATCGTGCCTCGCGCGCCGGTGCGGCGGATCTGACGTTCCTCTGGAGCAGCTGCCGGTGCTGCTCCAGGAGAGGCTGGTCACCGCAGCCCGACCGAGGCGCTGCGGCCGCGGGGCTTGGCCCGGGTGGAGGTCGACACCATGGTGCGGCCGAAAGCGGCGATGGTCCCGGCCGCCGCCCGGCTGGTGCGGCTGGCTCATCCGATCGGCGTCAGGTTGCGCCAATGCCGCACCCGTACCGCCTGCCCGGTTACACCCGCCGCGCTTCTAAAATATTTCCGGACTTGAGGTCGCGGTCGCGGTCGACGTTGTGGTCGACGTCGTCGTGGTCGTGGTCGATGTCGGATTCGGAGAGGTTGTGCCCGATGTGGTGGTCCGCAGTGGCGAAGCCTGGGCGTGCGCCGGCGCGATGATCGAGTCGACAACCGGCTTTGTCCATTTCGTCGGCACGACCAGCGTCGTGACAACGCCGCCAATGATGATGGTCTTGGTTACCTGACGTCGGTCCTGGTCGTGGCTCATCCGGCTCCCCCCGCAAAAGTTGAGGCCGACTTGATATCGCACCTGATTACCATTTTCAACTAGCAGTGTTGATAAGTCCACGGACGCGCCGGCAGCCTGCGGCGCACCGCCGGAGTCCCTCACAACGGCCCTGTCCGGCGATCACCCTTCTTGTTCATACTCCCTCGTACTGCCGGGCCGTTGCATTCGCGGTCCGGCCATCATGGCTTGACCACGAATTTCGTATAGTCGATCTCGCTGGCCCGCCGCGCGACCAGATCGCATTTTTCGGTGAAGACACTGTCGAAGGGAACCGGACGCCAGTTCTCGTCCAACTGCAGATGATGTGCGAGCAGCCATTCATGGTTCCGTTCGTTGTGATTGTAGTGATTGAAGCGCAGTATGCCGGTATCGATGCTCCGCGCGCTTCTCCCCGCCAGGGTATGCACGGTGACCGATCCGCTCGGACACGAACGCCGGCCGTCCCAATACCGGCTCATGTCGATGAACGGCTTGGAACCCCATTTCCGGGTGTCGATCGGAAAAGTATCGGTGATTTCCAGGGCCGTCTCGTGCTTGAACCGATCCGCGAATCTCTGCTGCCGGACCACGATGGAATGATCGCCCAGGACGTCCTCGATCGCGTACGGCGAATACAGGAACTCGTCCATGTCGACGAACGCGCACCACCCGGTCTTCATCCGTTCCGAAAAGTGATCGCAGGCCGCCACGTGGCCGTGGACTATTCGGCGCCCGTTGGTCGGGCGCCAGATGGTCTTGACGACGGGATATTTTCGGAAAATTTCCGCCTCGATGTCCGAAATCTCGTCGTCCGACCGGGAAAAATCCATTTCTATTCCATATTTGTTCTTTCCGGTGACCGCAATCGCCTGCCCCAGTTTCAGGTCGGTGCTTCCGGTATTGTCGTACAAATGAAAATACTCCGCACCCAGCCTCGTGTGATAGGCCAGCCATTCCTCCATGAAACGGAGATTTTCGCGCGGAATGTAGACGCTGTGAATTCCCCAAGGCATTGTTTCCCTCCCTTTTCGTCCGCCCCTCGTTCGAGCGGCGCCTCACGCCGTCAAATCAGCGCACGTCGTGTTGAAACGAAAGAATATCGCGGACGATCTCGCGGTTGCATGCGTCGCGTCGCGGTTCCAGCACGCCCAACGTATTGTTCCGGGCCACCACTTGCGCGTATTTCAGCACCGGCTGATAGTGGGGCCGATCGAAGAAGTCGTGGACCGCGATGCGCGACCGCTTTCGAAAAAGGCTCCAACGCCTGCCGCGTATGCAGAAGAGCGAATATAATATGCAGGCGACGCGAAAGCGCCCGTCCACGTAAATCAGATCCGGCATTTCGCGGTTCGACAGAAACTTCTCCCAGGGCTCGATGAAATAGCGCGGCCAGGATGCCGACCGGTCGCGGTTGATCGGGTACCCCCAGGGGCCGACTGCTCCGATATCGCAGTGGATCAGGCTGATTTTGTCGTCCCCCGGTCGGGATGGGATCATTTCCTTGACGCGGCGGACCCAATCCGGATCGGAGTCGACGCTGACGATGCGACCGATGTTGGCGGCGGCGAGAAGCGTCGACCCTCCCATGCCGAACTCCAGATAGCTGTCGGCCTGCGCCATCTCGGTCTGCAGCAGCCCGAGTTCGCCGTCGAACAAATGTGGCTTCATCTGACGTCCATTTGACCGCCACGGCTTTCCCGATTGGGGAGAGCACGGCGACGGCGCACCGGGGTCGAGCCGAGCGGATCGCGACGACGCCGCGGCGCCGGCCCGGGCGGCAACGGAGTGGCCCAGATTCGAGGCGCTCCCGTTTCCGCCATCGGCCGCAATCCCGGCGAAGGTGACGTTCGGCCGAGCGCGACCGCTGCCATTTTCCCGACAAAACAAGCGCCATGGCCCGATTGATGCTGCCTCGCACATGGTCGACGGGAGGGATCGCCGCTCCAGCGGCTCGCCAAGTATTCGCGGTTTGTCACGGTATTGTGGTAGCGATTATTGAGGAAGATTGCAACCGGTTGGTGCCGGAAGCGAGCATTGCACGGGGCCGTGCGCTGGCGCCGGCGGTCACACGTCTGTCGTGGTGCAACGGCTCCGGTCGGCCGGCGCCGCCGACGTGTCCACCGAGCCTTGCCGCCTGTCGGACGCGGAACCGAGATCGGTCGGGATCGCCTACAATGGCGATCCGCGCCGCCTCCAACAGGGCGTGGCCGAGCTGGGTCTCGACCCCGCGCACGGCCTTTCCGGCGGCGGCGGCGCCGACGATCCCCATCTTATCATTTCATCAACCATAAAGTGCAAATATATCAT
>JAVBUK010000051.1:0-8088 GCA_031555345.1 Xanthobacteraceae bacterium
GAATGCCGCCGAATTCTGAAACCAGCTTTCGAATTCGTGCTTCTTGTCGCAGATCAGGCTGTAGCGGATCATGCCGGTCCCCCGATCGCGGTGAGATGAGGTGGTGGCGGCCGCGGCTCGATCACCTCGAACCGGCGGCCATGCTGCAGCGACGGAATCCGCGCGCGGGCGGTCGCGACCGCGGCGGTATCGATCTCGGCGAACAACACGCCGGGCTGGTCGCCGGCCTCGGCCAGCACGCGGCCCCACGGATCGACCACGATCGAATGGCCGTAGGTCTCCCGGCCGCTGTCGTGACGGCCGCCCTGGGCGGCGGCGAGCACGAATGCACCGTTCTCGATCGCCCGGGCCCGCATCAGCACACTCCAGTGGGCCTCGCCGGTCTGCCGGGTGAACGCCGACGGGATCGCGAGAAACGCCGCGCCGGACTCGGCCAGGGCGCGATAAAGTGCGGGGAACCGCAGATCATAGCAGACCGACAGCCCAAGCCGGCCCCACGGCAGGTCGACCGATATCGCCAGTTCGCCGGGGCGGTAGTTGCGCGACTCGCGGTAGCTCTCGCCTCCCGCCAGATCGACGTCGAACATGTGGATCTTGTCGTAGCGCGCGGTGATCTCGCATGCCGGGTCGATCAGGATAGACCGGTTCACCGCCTTTTCGGGCGAAACCTTGAGGGCGAGCGAGCCGATGTGGAGCCACACGCCGTGCCGGCGGGCGAGTTCACGGAAGGCCGCAAGGCTGGCGTCGCGCTCCTCGTCGGCGAGGGCCGCGAACAGGGCCTTCCGATCGGGCTCGATCAGGTTGGTCATTTCCGGCGTCTGGACGTAGTCGGCGCCGCCCGATTTGGCCTCGGCCACCAGCCGTGCCACCGCATCGACGTTGTCGGAGGGCCGCCGCGAGGCCCGCATCTGCGCGAGCCCCACCCGAAATCGCAGGCTGGTATCGGTGGCCGTCATGTCGGTCCTGACGCATCCGCCGTGGCACTGGCCAGCAGGGAGTCGAGCCGGCCGTCGCGGTCGAGAGCATAGAGGTCGTCGCAGCCGCCCACATGGGTCGACCCGACAAAGATCTGCGGCACGGAGGTACGACCGCCGGCGCGAGCGATCATTTCGGACTTGCGATCGGGTGCGCCCGCAACGTTGATTTCCTTGAAGTCTACCCCCTTGCGACGCAGCAGGTCCTTGGCGTCAAGGCAATAGGGGCAGTAGGGCGTGGTGTAGAGTTCGACAGCGACCATGGGACGATCTCGACCCGTGCGAGGATCTTGGAACTAACCGTTATGAATCAATTATATAGGAGCGAAATCGGATTCTACAACCCGGGCAAATACGATCAAGTCGACATTTGCCGCACCGGCATGCAGCAAGGCCCGGGCGCAGGTGTCTGCAGTGGCCCCGGACGTCAAGACGTCATCGATCAGGACGAGGCGGCGCTGGCGCACCTTGTGGCGATCGTTTCGCGCAACCTGAAATGCGCCTTGTACGTTCGTCGCGCGTTCCGCGCGAACAAGGCCGACTTGCTGCCGGGTCGGCCGCACTCTTCTGAGCGCATCAGGCAGTACCGGCACGCCACTGGCAGCGCTGATGACATCGGCGAGTGCCGCCGATTGGTTGAATCGGCGCGCCCACAGTCGTCGCCAGTGCAATGGTACCGGCACCAGCGCGTCCGCATTGGAAAGGAGCTGGTCGCCGGCGCGAGCCATCCAGCCGCCCAGGGTGGGCGCGAGGTCGAGGCGATCGCCGTATTTGAGGGCGTGCACAAGGTCGCGCGCGACGTCGTCGTAGCGGACGGCGGCCCGTGCCCGGGTATAGGCGGGTGGGTCCGCGATCGCCTGCATCGACAGAATTCCCGGGCCCGGATCGTAGACGAACGGGATGCCGAGGCGTTCGCAATAGGGCGGTGCAATGAACGACAGCCGTGACCAGCAGGCGGCGCACAGGCCGCCCGGAGCGCCCAGCGGCACGCGGCAGGCCGGGCACAGCGGCGGCAGTCCGAAATCGAGGACGAATCCGAGGGCCGAGCGCACGGCGGCGAACAAGGATGGCCGGCGGCGGACGGGATCGGGCGTCGCTGGTTCCATGCCAGCAGTTTAGCCGGTTTTGCCACCACTCGTGTGATGGATTTGACGTTCCGATCGCGCCTGCGGCGCGCTCTTCATCGGAACGGAAAATTCAACACCACACCGGCAAAAGCGTTGCTGGGGTTCTGGGTTGCGACGCCGGTACCGAGCGGGCGGCAAACGGATGCGAACGTCGAAACCGGATCACCAACGCTCGGCCGAATCGTCGCCCCGGGGCTTTGACGGGCGCTCCGGCGGCGCTTAAGTCGGGGACATGTCCACCCCCATGCTGTTCGACCGGCCGCTCATCGACACCCACCGGCGCCGGGCCCTCGGGCTCGGGCCGGAAACCTTTTTGCTCGATCGCGTCGCCGCCGAGCTCGCCGACCGGCTCGGCGCGGTGCTGCGCGGCTTCGATCGTGTCGTCGACCTCGGTACGCCGACCGATGGGGTGCGGCGGCAGCTCGGCGGCGTTTCCTCGGTTGGCGAGGTGATCGGCGTCGCCCCTGGGTCCGGTCCGGATGGCATCCGACCGGCGGTGATCGCCGACGAGGAGGCGCTGCCGTTCGCCGCCGCGAGCCTCGACCTCGTCGTCTCGGCGCTCGCCCTGCAGGTGGTCAACGATCTGCCGGGGGCGCTGGCGCAGATCCGCCGGGCGCTCAAGCCGGACGGATTGTTTCTCGCCGCGTTGCTCGGCGGTGCGACCCTGCACGAACTGCGGGAGAGCTTTGCGGAAGCGGAAGCCGAGGTCGAGCAAGGCCTGTCGCCTCATGTGGCGCCGTTCGTCGACCTGCGGGACATGGGCGGGTTGCTGCAGCGGGCGGGGTTCGCGTTGCCGGTCACCGACGTCGATCGCCTCACGGTGCGCTATGCGAGCCCGTTCGGGTTGATGCACGACCTGCGCCGGATGGGTGCGACCAATCCGCTGGTCGAGCGGCGGCGCACTCCGCTGCGGCGTGCGACCCTGATGCGCATGGCCGAGATCTACGCCGCGCGCTTTGGCGATCCCGACGGCAGGGTACGGGCGACGTTCGATATCGTGTGGGTGTCCGGTTGGGCACCGCACCCGGGCCAGCAGCAGCCGCTCAAGCCGGGTTCGGCCACGCGGCGTCTGGCCGACGCGCTGAACACGGCGGAGATCCCGCTGCGCGAGCCGAAGCGGTAGGAACGACCGCATGCCGCACCGGTCGGACGCGGCGGGGGATTCGTGTGGTTGTCGGTCATAAGCCGACGCCCACGCTTTTCCGTGGGGCCGCGATCTCGTGTACTGCGGACAGCGGCCGTGGACGGCCCGGCCACTTGCGTCGCACGACGCCGCTTGGGTCGCACGACGCCACTTGCGTCGCACGGGGCCTCTGGCTTCTTCGCCGGCCAAACGGGGATGTGGCAGCGGGGATGATGCACGCGAAAGAAGACAAATCGGTAAAATATCTCTGCATGGTTGCGGGCGTGCAAAACGAACTCCATCGGCGACGGATCCGCGGATGACCTCCCTCCGTGCTCGCCTCAGAGCAGTGCCACGAGATGAGAAATGAGGGGCACGTCGGCGGGCGGCATCGGGTAGTCTTTCAACCGATTGGGCCTCACCCAGGCTAGTCGCTGCCCTTCCTTGGCGACGGCCGTCCCGTCCCAGCGGCGGCAGACATAGAGCGGCATCAGTAGGTGGAAATCCGGATAGGGGTGGCTGGCGAAGGTCAACGGCGCCAGGCACGGTTCCTTCACGACAACGCCCAGTTCCTCCTCGAGTTCGCGGATCAGCGTCTGTTCGGGCCGCTCGCCTTGTTCCACCTTGCCGCCGGGAAACTCCCACAGGCCGGCCATCGAGCGGCCGGCCGGACGTTCGGCCAGGAGCACCCGTCCGTCGGCATCGATCAGCGCGCACGCGGCGACCAGAAGAATCGTCAAGGCCCCCTCGCGTTCGATGGAAGCGGATGGCGGGCCGACCGGGGTGATCGCCGTCGGTCCGGTGTCACGACCGGTAGTCGCCGTTGATCGCGACGTATTCCTTGGTGAGGTCGCAGGTCAGGACACGGTCGCGGCCCTTGCCCAGGCCGAGAGCCACCCGGAGGGTGATTTCCGGCTTCTTCATCGCGGCCGAGACCTGTGCCTCGTCGTAGGCCGGATCGCGCATGCCCTTGTGGGCGACCCGGATGCCGCCGAACCAGATCGACAGCTTGTCGCGATCGGCGGGCTCGCCGGCCTTGCCGACCGCCATCACCACCCGGCCCCAGTTGGCGTCCTCGCCGGCGATCGCGGTCTTGACCAGCGGCGAGTTGGCGATCGAACGGGCGATGCGACGCGCCGACGGTTTCGAAACCGCGCCCTCGACGATCACTTCGACCAGCTTGCGGGCCCCTTCGCCGTCGCGGGCGACCTGTTCGGAGAGGTCGGCGAGCACGCGTTCGAACGCCTGCCGGAAGGCTTTCAGCCGCGGGTCCGAGGCGCGGCTGATCCGCGGTGCGCCCGCTGCGGTTCCGGTCGCGAACGCCAGCAAAGTGTCGGAGGTCGAGGTGTCACCGTCGATCGTCACCGCGTTGAACGTGTCCTCGACCCCCTGCCTGAGCAGGGCCTGCAGCGCCGGGGCGGCGATCGGCGCATCAGTGAACACGAACGCCAGCATGGTAGCCATGTCGGGCGCGATCATGCCGGCGCCCTTGGCGATGCCGCAGATCGTCACCGTGGCCTTGCCCAGCTTGGCGGTGGTGGTCGCTCCCTTGGGGAAGGTGTCGGTGGTCATGATCGCCGTGGCCGCCTCCTGCCAGCGGCCGGCCTGCGCCCCGGCGACCAGCCCGTCCATGACGCCCACGAACACCGACGCATCGAGGGGTTCGCCGATCACGCCGGTCGAGGCCAAGAACACGCCGGCCGGTTTGCAGCCGGCGGCCTTGGCGGTCAGGGCGGCGGTGAGCTTGGTGGCCTCGCGGCCGCTCTTGCCGGTGAACGCGTTGGCATTGCCGGAGTTGACCACCAGCGCCTGCGCGGTCCCGCCCTTGAGCTGCGCGCGGCACCAGTCGACCGGAGCCGAGGGACACTTGGAACGGGTGAACACACCCGCCGCGGCGGTGCCTTTGTCGAACACCGCCAGCAGGACGTCGGTGCGGCCCTTGTAGCGGACGCCGGCCGCCCCGGTCGACAGCCGCACGCCGGCGATCGCCGGCATGTCGGGAAACGGCCGGGCGAGGGGGGAAACGGGAGGGGAAATCTTCGCGGACATGGGCGGCCTCACAATATGGCGCTCGTTTGCCTGACGGGCCCGCTCGGCGCAAGCGGTCGACGGCGACAGCGCATCGGCTGGGGGGCAGTTCGGCGGCGCGACGGGACCAGGGCGGTCCCGGTACTTTGCGGCTCGGGTCCTGGCGCGGTGGCCCGGCCGCGCAGCCAGGCCGCCGCGCCGAGGGAAGGTCAGTTTTTCTTCGGCCCCTGGATCGGCGCCGGGGTCGCCGGAGCGGTCTCAGCCGGCTTGTCGAGCCGTTCGATCTTGGCGTCGGCACGCAGTTTGGTGACGAGATCGACCTGGGCTTTGCGCATCACGTAGGTCTCGAGCTCGTCCTTGACCTTGTCGAACGAGGGCGCCTCGCGCTTGCGCTTGTCCTCGACCTTGAGGATGTGCCAGCCGAACTGGGTCTTCACCGGCTCGGAGATCTGGCCCTTGTCGAGCTTGAACGCCACTTCGGCGAACTCGGGCACCATTTCGTCCTTGGTGAAGTAGCCGAGGTCGCCGCCGTTCTGCTTGCCGCTCGGGTCTTCGGTCAGCTCCTTGGCCAGCGTGGCGAAATCCTCGCCCTTCTTCAGCCGGGCCGCCACCGCCTTGATTTTGGTCTCGGCGTCATCGCCCGCCTTGGCATCGCCGGCCTCGGCGACGCGGAACAGGATGTGGCGCGCATTTACCTCCTGCTCATTGCCCATCTGTTTGACGGCGTCCTGGTAGACCTTCTGCATCGCCTCGGGGGTGACCGCGCTCTTGCCCTCGCCGATCAGCAGCACCTCCATCAGGACCTTGTTGCGGGCGAACTGCAGCCGCCGCTTGAAATCGGCGTTGTCGGGAATGTTCTTGGCCTCCGCCGCCTTGGTCAGCAGGATCATGTCGCTGACATAGTTCACGAGGTAGTCGCGCTTGGCCTCCTCGGTGCCGCCGGGGATGTTCTGGCCGACCTCCTCCGCCGCCTGGGTCAGATCGCTCTGGTGAATCTCGACGCCGTTGACTCTGGCGACGAGAGGGTCGGAACCGGCCGGCGCTGCCGTCTGGGCCCAGGCGATCGCGGCGGTCGCCAGCACCGCGGTTGCGGTCGCCAAGATGGTCCAACTTCGGCGCGCCGCCACGGCGGATGCGTGCGAACGCAGGGGCAAGTTCATGAGGTCTTCCTCGAAGGTTGTGACGATATGCCTATCCGGGGATCGGGACGGACACTTGCGCAATCACCCGACAATGGCAACGGCAGAGTGCTAACGAGGGCGTGAATGTGACGGGTGCCGCCGGCCCGAAACGTCTGCAGCGCGGGCGTCGGGTCCGATTGACAAGGGTCCGACCCCCCCATATCTCTCGCGCGGATCTGCCGTTCGTTCGGCCGGCAGCGATACGACCCCCAGCCCGAAAAGCGTCGTAATTCCGGATGCTTCGGATATGCGCCGTTTTCGGCGGCCGCGAGCGGGGCGGGACATTCCCGTGAACGACGGGGACAAGACGAGGATATTGCGGCATGTTTGGCGCCGTTGCCCGAAAATTGTTTGGCTCTGCGAATGATCGCCGTATCCGCGGCTACCGGCCGCGCGTCGATGCGATCAACGCGCTCGAGCCCGAGCTGGCGAAACTTTCCGACGAGGCGCTGCGGGCACGCACCGACGAGTTCAGGAAGGCCTGCGCCGACGGGACGCCGCTCGACGACCTGGTGGTGCCGGCATTCGCCACGGTTCGCGAGGCGGCCAAGCGCACGCTCGGCCAGCGGCATTTCGACGTGCAGTTGATCGGCGGTATGATTCTGCATGAGGGGGCGATCGCCGAGATGAAGACCGGCGAGGGCAAGACCTTGGTCGCGACGCTCCCGGTCTATCTCAACGCGATTTCCGGCCGCGGCGTGCATGTCGTTACCGTCAACGACTACCTCGCCAAGCGCGATGCGGAATGGATGGGGCAGATCTACACGTTCCTCGGCCTGACCGTCGGCACGATCGTGCATGGGCTTGACGACGAGCAGCGCAAGGCGGCCTACGACTGCGACGTCACCTACGGCACCAACAACGAGCTCGGCTTCGATTATCTGCGCGACAACATGAAGTACCGCCTCGAGGACATGGTCCAGCGCGGCCACATCTTCGCGATCGTCGACGAAGTCGACTCGATCCTGATCGACGAGGCGCGTACGCCCCTGATCATCTCCGGGCCGCTCGAGGACCGCTCCGACTTCTACAACACCATCGACACCTTCATTCCCAAGCTCGACAAGACCGACTTCGAAATCGACGAGAAGCAGCGTGCGGTCACCCTGACCGAGGCCGGCATGGAGAAGATGGAGTCCCGTCTGCGCGAGGCCGGGCTGCTGAAGAGCCAGTCGCTCTACGACATCGAGAACGTCTCCACCGTCCACCACATCAACCAGGCGTTGCGCGCCCACAAGCTGTTCCAGCGGGACAAGGACTACATCGTCCGCAACGGCGAGGTGGTGATCATCGACGAATTCACCGGCCGCATGATGCCCGGCCGACGCTATTCGGACGGGCTGCACCAGGCGCTCGAGGCCAAGGAGCGTCAGCCGATCCAGCCCGAGAACCAGACGCTCGCCTCGATCACCTTCCAGCACTACTTCCGCATGTACGAGAAGCTCGGCGGCATGACCGGCACGGCGCTGACCGAGGCGGACGAGTTCATCGACATCTACAACCTCGAGGTGCTCGAGGTTCCCACCAACATGCCGATGATCCGCGTCGACGACGACGACGAAGTCTATCGCACCGCCGCCGAGAAGTACCGCGCCATCATCACCCTGATCGAGGACTGCAAGGTCCGCGGCCAGCCGATGCTGGTCGGCACCACG
>JAVBUK010000173.1:0-7582 GCA_031555345.1 Xanthobacteraceae bacterium
CGAATCCGCTGCTTCACCGCCCGCAACGCCGTCGCCCACAGCGTCAGCACGTCCTCGACCGGCGCGCCGCCAATCATTCGGTCCCGAATCATGGTTGACCATTGATTCAGGTCTCTCTTTAATGTGCAACTGTAGTGCTAGTGCGCCTTCATCGGGTTGTCCATCCGGCCCGGCCGTTCGGATGATTCGACTTGGCCGTGGCGGTCCCGCGCAAACCGTACCGGGCCCCGCGGCCGGGGCGAAGGATTGGTTCCAATCCCATCGGCACAGATCCGAGCCTTCGAGAGGACCGCATGATCCTGGGAATCGACGTCGGCGGCACCCATACGGATTCCGTGCTGATGGACCGCGGCAGGGTGGTGGCGAAATCGAAAGTGGCGACCGACAAAACCGACATCCTCGGCTGCGTGCTGCGCGCGACCCGCGCGGTGACCTCCCCGGACCAGTTCGTCGACCTCACCCGCATCGTGCTCAGCACCACCATCCTGACCAACGCGGTGGTCCAGAGCCAGCTCGATCCCGTCGGCCTCGTCGTCATGACCGGGCCCGGCGTGTCGCCGCGCGACCTTCCGCTCGCCGGAGAGACCACCGTCGTCTCCGGTTACATGAACCATCGCGGCATCGAGGCCAGGGCCCCGGACCAGCGCGAGCTCCGCGCCCTCAAAGCCGCGTTCGACGCCCGCCGCATCGACAACATCGCCGTCGTCGGCAAATTTTCCTCGCGCAATCCGCGGCACGAAATCGCCGCCGCCGACATCTTCGCGCCGGGCGCGCGGCACGTCTCGCTCGGCCATCAGCTGTCCGGCCAACTGGACTTTCCACGCCGGATCTCGACCGCCTATCTCAACGAGGCGGTGTGGAACGTTCACGCGCGCTTTGTCGATCAGCTGGCCGGCTATCTCGCCGAACTCGGCATCGACGTCCCGCTCTACATCCTCAAGGCCGACGGCGGCACCATCGAGGCCCGGTGCTCGCGCGACTACCCGGTGCAGACGATCCTGTCCGGCCCGGCGGCCACCATCATGGGCGTGCTGCCGTTCACACCGAAGAAAATCGATTCGGCGTCGATCGACATCGGCGGCACCACCACCGACATCGCCCTGTTCGCCGACGGCGTGCCGCTGCTCGAGCCGCGCGGCGTCGCGATCGGCGGGCACAAGACGCTGATCCGCGGGCTCTCGACCCATTCGATCGGACTGGGCGGCGACAGCCGCATCCGGGTGACCGACGGGCGGCTCGACATCGGCCCGCAGCGCGAGGGACCCGCGATGGCGTTCGGCGGTCCCTGCCCGACCCCGACCGACGCGATGATCTTTCTCGGCCGCACCGCCATCGGCGATCCCGCAGGGGCGGCCGCGGCGATGGACGACGTCGCGCGGCGGCTCGGGGCGACGCCCCGCGAGAGCGCCGAGGCCATCCTGGCGCAGGTCTGCGACACCATTGCGGCCCGCGTGCGCGGCATGGTGGCGGACGTGAACGCCCGGCCGGTCTACACCATCCACGAGATGCTCGAGGGCAAGACGCTGGCGCCGCAGCAGCTGACCGTGGTCGGCGGGCCGGCGCCCTGTCTGGCGGACCAGATCGGCGCCGCGTACGGGGTTCCGGCGGCGGTGCCGGAGCACGCCGACGTGATCAACGCGCGCGGCGCCGCGACGGCCCGCACCACGGTCGAATTGAACCTCACCGCCGACACCGAGGCGCAGGTGATGAACGTGGCCGAGCTCGGCGAGCAGTTGAAGATTTCCAGCCGCGTCACGGTCGAGGACGTGGTGGCCGCCGGCCGCGAACGGCTCGCCCGCATCGCGCGCGCCGCCGGTGCCCGCGCGGAGGATCTCGAGATCGAAGTGACCGACTGCCAGTCGTTCAACGTGGTCAGGGGCTTCGCCACGTCCGGCAGGAACATCCGGGTGCGGCTGCAGATCAAGCCCGGACTGATCAGTCCCGAAGCGGTTTAGGCGAGGTTGACCCGTGACCAGACAGACCGGCCTGGTGTTCTTCCCGGCCTACGACTATGCCATCTCGCCCACCCATCCCGAGCGTGAGGAGCGTCTGCTCTACACCCAGGATCAGGTGGTCGAGGAAGGCCTGTTCGACTTCGACAACATCCACGAATTCAAGCCCGGTGTCGCCACCCCGCAGGACATCCAGCGGGTCCATTTCTGCGTGCCGGGGGTCGACGCGATCGTCCACGCCTCGCACCTGATCTCGGCCGGTGGCTGCCTCACCGCGGCCGACAAGGTGATGACCGGGGAAGTCGACAACGCCTTCGCGCTGGTGCGCCCGCCCGGCCACCACTCGTTCCGCATCGCGCACGGCTGTCGCGGCTTCTGCACCCTGAACATCGAAGCCATCATGGTGGAGTACATCCGCCACAAGTACGGGGTGCGCCGCATCGCCGTGGTCGACACCGATTGCCATCACGGCGACGGTTCGCAGGACATCTTCTGGCACGACCCCGACACCCTGTTCATTTCGCTGCACCAGGACGGCCGCACGCTCTATCCCGGCTCCGGCTTCGTCGACGAACGCGGCGGCCCCAATGCGTTCGGGACGACCGTCAACCTGCCGCTGCCGCCGGGGACGTGCGAATCGGGCTTCCTCTACACCCTCGACGAAATCGTCATGCCGATCCTCGAGCAGTGGAAGCCGGACCTGGTGATCAACTCGGCCGGACAGGACAACCACTACTCCGACCCGATCACCGACATGAGGTTCACCGCCAACGGCTACGCCAAGCTGAACGCACGGCTCGCGCCCGACCTCGCCGTGCTCGAAGGCGGCTACTCGATCGAGACCGCGCTGCCCTATGTCAACACCGGGATCATTCTGGCGATGGCGGGCCTGGATTTCAGCCACATCCGCGAGCCCGACTTCGATGCGGCGAGCCAGCGCCAGCCGGCGCCGATCACCGACTATCTGAAGCGGTTGAAGGCGGTCGCCCTCGAACAATGGACCAGCCGGGCCGCGCTCGGGCGCGAGGTCTATCCGGACCGGGAGTTCCATACGCGAACCAGAGAGGTCTACTACGACACCGACGGCATTCGCGACCGGCAGAAGGAGACGGTCCGGAGCTGCCGGGCGTGCGGCGGCACGGTCGTGACCGAATCGCGCTGCGACGACACCGGCGCCCACGTCCTGGCCGTCACCATTCCGTTTCACGCCTGTGACGCCTGCCGCCGGCACGGCGAGCAACAGTTCGAGGCGGCGCGACCGAAGCCCTACACGCAGGTGTTCCTGCAGGACAAGGACAACGACCGCTACCTGGTCAAGAAATAGGCGCCGAGACGCCGAATGCGCGGCGCCCGGATCACGCACCAAGGATGGTTCGGCAGGATTGCTCCGTCCACTCGATCGCGCCGTGGCCGACGCATGACGGCGTCGCTGACGCCTTGCCCGGAGTGCCGGCGGCTCAGCTTCCCCGGTAGGTCGCGTAACTCCAGGGCGTGACCAGCAGCGCAATGTGATAGCGGCCTTCGGGTTCGGCGACCGAGAAGCGGACCGGGACGACGTCGAGAAACGCCGGCGTCGGCAGCCGCACATCCCGGGCGGCGAAATAGCTCCCGACGGCGAAACGCAATTCGTAGGTTCCGATCGGCAGCGGGCGACGGGCCACCAGGGGGGCATCGGTGCGTCCGTCACGGTTGGTCGTCGCCTGCGCGATCAGCCGTTCCTGCGGGTCGGCGAGCTCGACCAGTTCGATGGCGATACCCGCCGCTGGCCGGCCGCTGTGGGTGTCGAGCACGTGCGTGGTCAGATGGCCATGCACCGGCAGCCGGTCGGCCGCCTCCACGGTTTCATCGAGCCGCAGCGCGGCGATGCGGCAGATCTCGGTGATCGCGGTCGCGATCTCGTCCGGACGCGGGTTGTCCAGCCGCCGCGCGAATTCGCCCAGGATCGACCGCCGGGTGTGGCGGCGAACGCAGACGATGAACGGAAACCCGAACGTGTCGCGATAGCGGCGGTTGAAGCGATGGAACGCCTCGAATTCGCGCTCCGACAGGGCGTCGAGGCCGGCCCCCGTCTGCTCGGCCCTGGAATGGGCCGTCAGGTCGCCGGCGCGCGCCGCCTTGCCGGCGAGGTCCGGATGCGCCCGGATCAGCCCCAGCCGCGTCTCCTCGGGCGCGCCCCGGACCGCGTCATTCATCGCGGCGGCAAGCGCGGCCAGTGACGGGTAGGGTCGGCCGCCGGCAACCGCCTGTGCGACCCACGGCGCCTGCTCGAACACATCCGCCAGCGCCGTCACGAACCGCGGCTCGCCCGCGCGGTTCAACGCGTCGAGTGAAATCCGACCCGTACCCATGCGATACTCCTCATCCGATCGGCCGCGCCGCGGCGGTGAGAGCGCCGTGCTCGCGCTGCCAGTGGCGGGCGATGTCGATCCGCCGCGCGATCCACACCCGGTCGAAACGGGCGACATGGTCGAGGAAGCGGGTGAGCGCCGCAAACCGGCCGGGACGCCCGACCAGCCGGCAGTGCAGCCCGACCGACATCATTTTCGGCGACACCTCGCCCTCCGCATGGAGCACGTCGAAGGTGTCGCACAGATAGTCCAGGAACTGGCCGGCGGTCGAAAACCCCTGCGGATTGACGAAGCGCATGTCGTTGACATCGAGCGAATACGGCACGATGACGTGCGGCCGCTGCGTCCCCCCGACCCAGTACGGCAAATCGTCGGCGTACGAATCGGAGGAATAGACGAAGCCTCCCTCCTCCAGCACGAGCTTCAGCGTCGCCGCGGAACTTCGCCCGGTGTACCAGCCGAGCGGACGTTCGCCGACCGCCTGGGTGTGGAGACGGACCGCCTCACGCATGTGGGTGCGTTCCACGTCCTCGGGAACGTTGCGGTAGTCGATCCACTTGAACCCGTGGCTGGCGATCTCCCAGTCGGCCTCGCGCATCGCCGCGACCGCCTCCGGATTTCGCGCCAGGGCGGTGGCGACCGCGAACACGGTGAGTGGCAGACCGCGCTGCTGAAACAACCGCCAAATCCGCCAGAATCCCGCCCGCGAGCCGTATTCGTACATCGATTCCACATTCATGTGCCGCTGGCCCGGCCAGGGCTGCGCCCCCAGCACGTCCGACAGGAACGCTTCCGAGGCGGCATCGCCGTGCAGGATGCAGTTCTCGCCGCCCTCCTCGTAGTTGAGGACGAACTGCAGCGCGACGCGCGCCCGACCGGGCCAGCGCGGGTCGGGCGGCGAGCGGCCGTAGCCGACCAGATCGCGTGGATAGGGCGTTTGGCAAGGCGACATGACGTTTTCACCGGGTCAGGGATGCGCGCGCCAGACCGCGATCGACGCCGCGAGCGTCCGGCGCTCGTCGCCGGTCATTTCGGTGACGTTGCCGGGCGGCATGGCCTGCGAACGCACGGCGAAGACGTCGATCAGGCGGGCATTGCGGCGGATGCTGTCGGAACTGTCGAGCACGACGCCCTTGGGCGGGACCGCGATGCCGGCCCATACCGGTTCGGCGGTGTGGCACATGCTGCAGCGCGACAGCACGATCTCCTCGGCGACCGCGTCCCCCGCGGTGCCACCGCGCGCGCCGGCCGGCCGATCGGCCGGCCCGGCGGCGGACAAAAAAGCGATCGCGATCATGCCGGCCGCGGCCACCGCCCAGGTCCACCATGGGCTGCCCTTGCCCTGATGGCGCGAATTGAAAAAGTGGCGGATCACCGGTCCGATCAGCAGCACGATGGCGACGATCAGCCAGTTGAAGCGGGTGGCGTAGAGCAGCGGATAGTGGTTGCCGATCATCAGCACCACGACCGGAAGCGTCAGGTAATTGTTGTGGACCGATCGCTGCTTGCCGGCCGCGCCGAGTTCGGGATCCGGCGCACTGCCCGCCCGCAACGCGGCGACGATCCTGCGTTGGTTGGGAATGATGACGACGAACACGTTCGCCACCATGATGGTGCCGATCAGCGCACCGATCTGGGTGTAGGCACCGCGTCCGCTGAACACCTGCGTGAACGCGTAGGTCAGCCCCACCAGGAACACGTAGCCGACCAGCGCGAGCGCGATCTCGTGCCGGCCCAGCGCCGAGCGGCACAGGCCCTCGTAAACGAGCCAGGCGAGCACGAGACTGCCGAGCGCGACCAGGCCGGCCTGGACGGGCGTGAGGTCGAACACCGACTTGTCGATCAGGAACAGGTCGGCGCCGAGATAATAGACCAGCACCAGGAGCGCGAAGCCCGACAGCCAAGTCGTGTAGGCTTCCCACTTGAACCAGGTCAGGTGGTCGGGCAGTTGCGCCGGCGCCACCAGATACTTCATCATATGGTAGAAGCCGCCGCCATGCACCTGCCACGCTTCGCCTTTGACCCCAGACGGCAGGGAGGCGCGGGGTTTGAGGCTCAAATCGAGATGAATGAAATAGAACGAACTGCCGATCCACGCTATTCCGGCGACCACATGCAACCAGCGCAGGAGGAGGCTCAGCCATTCGAACAGCACGGTCTCCACGGCGGTTTTTTCTCCTTGCGTCCCCCCGACCAGGGTCCCGTATGGCGCTGGTGTGGTTTTGATTTGACGGTCCCATGAAAGGCTTGCCGCTGTGCTGACAGGAACGTCAAACCCACCACACCAGGCCAGCATGACAGAAACTCCCGAACCAGTTCAAGCCTCCGGGCTCCGTCTTGGACTATTTGACATGCCGATCGAATCCACGACGCCGTCGCCCACGCCCGGGTCTTTCGGCACCCGCATCCTCGACCAGGCCCGGCAGCTCGCACGCTGGTCGGACTCGCCCGAGGGGCTCGACTGCACCTACCTCGGACCCGCCCATCGCGCCGCCGCGCGCGAACTCGCCGGTTGGATGACGCGGGACGGGCTGGCGGTCCACATCGACGCCGTCGGCAACGTGGTCGGCCGCTATCCGGGAGATGCGGCGAGCGCCCGCACGCTGATTGTCGGATCGCATTACGACACGGTGCGCAATGCCGGCTATTACGACGGCCGGCTGGGCATCCTGACCGGGCTCGCCGTGGCGCGGCACCTCGCCGCGAACCGGGTCCCGCTGCCGTTCGGTCTCGACGTGATCGGATTTGCCGAGGAGGAAGGCGTGCGCTTCGCCCTGCCGTACATCGGCAGCGCGACGATTGCCGGGCGGTTCGATCCGGCGTGGCTGGAGCGCCGCGACGCCACCGGAACGACGTTGCACCAGGCCCTGGTGGGCGCGGGGCACGATCCCGCGGCAATCCCGGACCTGGCACGACGGCCCGACAGCCTGGCCGGCTACCTCGAAGTCCATATCGAACAGGGCCCGATTCTGCTCGACAACGATCTGCCGGTCGGCATCGTGTCGTCGATCGCCGGCGCCGCGCGCCACGTCGTCACCGTGAGCGGCGAGGCCGGACACGCCGGCACCGTGCCAATGGCGCTGCGGCGCGACGCTCTCGCCGCCGCCGCCGAGATCGTTCTCCTGGTCGAACGGCGCTGCGCCGCCGCACGACGGCTGGTCGGAACCGTGGGCCGACTGGAGGTGCCCGACGCCGCCGGCAACGTCGTGCCCGGCCGCTGCGACCTCAGCCTCGACGTGCGCGCCGCCGAGGACCCGGTTCGCGACGCGGCGCTCGCCGTCG
>JAVBUK010000113.1:0-3051 GCA_031555345.1 Xanthobacteraceae bacterium
CGTGGTCGAGCGCCTGATGGACGATCCGACCGGCGACGCGTGCCAGCATGGTGCCGAGCCGGCGCACGTCGAGCAGGCCGGTCGCCGCGTCGACCTGCGCCGCCCGCAGCAGCACATGGTCGGGTTGATGCTTGCGCAGGACGTCGTAGATCAGGTCGGTCGATATCGTGGTCTGGCGGCGCGTCTTCTCCTCGCCCGGAAAGCGCCGCTGGACCAGCCCGGCGATGATCGCGCAGGTGCGGAAGGTGCGCTTCATCAACGCCGATTCGGCCAGCCACGCCTCGAGGTCGTCGCCCAGCATGTCCCGATCGAACAGCGCCGCCAACGACAGTTGGCCGCGCCGGACCGCGGCTGCGAGGTCGCCCAGCCCCCACACCGCCAGGGCGTACTCGTTGGCGACGAATCCGAGCGGCCGCATCCCGGCGCGCTCGAGCCGGCGTGTCAGCAGCATGCCCAGCGTCTGGTGGGCGAGGCGGCCCTCGAACGGATAGCAGACCAGATGGTTCTTGCCGGCGCGCGGAAAGGTCTCGATCAGGAGGTCGTCGGCGTTCGGCACCCGGCTGCGCCGCTGTTGCAGGTCGAGCCATTCGCGCACCTGATCGGGCAAGGCGCGCCACTGATCGGGGGCCGCGAGCAGACCGCGTACGCGCGCGGCCAGATAGGTCGAGAGCGGAAACTTGCCGCCGTCGTAGGAGGGGATCTGCGGATCCTGGTCGGCGGCGCGCGACACGTAGACCTCGTCTTCGACCAGGGCTTCGTAGCGCAGCACTTCGCCGGCGAACACGAAGGTGTGGCCCGGCACCAATTGCTCGATGAAGTATTCTTCGACCTGGCCGAGCAGCCGGCCGCCACGGCCGATCGGCCCGGTGGGGCCGCGGGCGGGTCCGCCGGCCCGCGAACGCACCAGCCGCACCTTGATCATGTCGGCCTCGACGATGGTGCCGACGTTCATGCGGTACTGCTGGGCGACCCGCGGGTGGGTGATGCGCCAGCGTCCGTCTGCGCCCCGCCGGATCCTGGCGAAGCGCTCGTAGGCCTTGAACGCATAGCCGCCGGTGGCGACGAAATCGACCACGGCGTCGAAATCGGCGCGGGCGAGATCGGCGTAGGGCGTGGCGGTCCGCGCCTCGGCGTAGAGCGCGTCGGCGTCGAACGGCGCCGCGCAGGCCGCGCCCCGCACGTGTTGGGCCAATACATCAAGCGCTCCGGCGCGCAACGGCGGGGTGTCCTGCGCGCCGTCGGCGACGGCGTCGATCGCCGCCCGGCACTCCAGCACTTCGAAGCGGTTGGCCGGAACCAGGATTGCCTCGGAGGGCTCGTCGAGCCGGTGATTGGCGCGGCCGATGCGCTGCAGCAGTCGGCTCGAGCCTTTCGGAGCGCCGACGTTGACCACCAGATCGACGTCGCCCCAGTCGATCCCGAGATCGAGCGACGAGGTGCACACCACCGCGCGCAGCCGGCCCGCCGCCATCGCATCCTCGACCTTGCGGCGCCGGCCGACGTCGAGCGAGCCGTGGTGCAGGGCGATCGCCAGCGAGTCGTCGTTGATCCGCCACAGCGCCTGAAAAATCATCTCGGCCTGCATGCGGGTGTTGACGAACACCAGGGTGGTGGCGTGGCGCTTGACGGCGTCGTAGATTTCGGCGAGCGCGTGGCGCGCCGAATGCCCGGCCCACGGCACCTGGGCGGCCGAATCGAGCATGGCGACGATCGGCGCGGCGCCGCCTTGCGCCACGACGATCTCGGCGCGGTTCTCACCGCCCTCCGGTTGCGGCACCAGGAAGCGGGCGAGCGAATCCGGATCCGCCACGGTGGCCGACAGCCCGACACTGGCGAGTCGTGGGGCGAGGCGGAACAGACGGGCGAGCCCGAGGGAGAGCAGGTCGCCGCGCTTGGAAGTGACCAGGGCGTGCAACTCGTCGAGCACGACGCGCCGCAGCGTGCCGAACAGCAGCGGGGCGTCGGCGCTGGCCAGCAGCAACGCCAGCTGCTCGGGCGTGGTCAACAGAATGTCCGGCGGATCGCGGCGCTGGCGGGCGCGTTTCGACGTCGGCGTATCGCCGGTGCGGGTCTCGATGCGCACCGCAAGTCCCATCTCGGCGACCGGACGGGCGAGGTTGCGCTCGACGTCCACCGCCAGCGCCTTGAGGGGTGAGACATAGAGGGTGTGGAGGCCCGCGGGCGTCCGATGCCCGTTGCGCCCGGGGGGCGGCCCGGCTCGCTCGCTCAACTCCACCAGCGTCGGCAGGAACCCGGCCAGGGTCTTGCCGCCACCCGTGGGGGCGATCAGCAGGGCCGAGCGCCCGGCGCGGGCGCGCGCCAGGAGGTCCAGCTGGTGGCCGCGCGGCACCCATCCGCGGGCCGCAAACCAGCGGGCGAACGGGGCGGGAAGAACGGCGTCGGCGCAGTCGCGGGTCACGCCCGGAGTTGTAGCCTGTGCGGCTCACGCTGTTGAAGCGTCGACCGTCGAATCATTCGAGATTCGGATCGACGATTCCGGGGACCTCAATGGGCTGGCGCGGTCGGCAACCGCAGGGCGTCGGCCGACCCCCGGCCGGACCACCCCCCGTCGCGTTCCGACGGTCGGCGAAAAGCAATAAAAACAACGGCCTGCAGAGGGTCCCGGGGTCGGCTTGCCGCCCCGACATGCCCGACCTTTCCCGGCGGAAGGAAGGCGGGTACTGAAGACCTGACACGACCGAGGGAGTCATGGGGCGAGGTCCGAAACGCAACCGCGAGGCGGCCGGCGACGACAACAACGGCGGCGGCCGGTTCCGTACTCCCGCCCCTGTGGTCCGCCTGCCGGTCGAGAGGCTGGCACCCTGCCCGTTGCGCATGAGAGCAGCCGCGAACAACGTCGAGGCCGTCGCATGAGTGGCGAACCGTCCCGCGGCGAGTTGATTCTCTACCGCACCGAGGACGGGCGGGAGATGATCCGGCTGCGGGTGGTCGGCGGCACCGTCTGGCTGACCCAGGCCGAGATCGCCGCGCTGTTCGACACGACCCTGCAGAACGTCAGTCTGCATCTGAAAAACATATTTTTTGACAATG
>JAVBUK010000337.1:0-10790 GCA_031555345.1 Xanthobacteraceae bacterium
CAGCGTTACGGCTCGACCATGCGCGGCATGATGATCGAACACGGCATGGACCCCGACGATTTCCTCGATTTCGTCCATCGGATCGATCATTCACCGCTGGTGCCCAATCCGACGCTCGGTCGCGCGATCGAGCGGCTGCCCGGGCGCAAGCTCGTTCTCACCAACGGAACGCGCAAGCACGCCGAGGCGGTGATGCGGCGACTGGAGGTCGATCACCATTTCGAGGACGTGTTCGACATCGCCGCCGCCGACCTCGAGCCCAAGCCGCTGCCGCGGGTCTACGACCGCTTCCTCAAACGCCACGGGGTCGATCCCGCGCGGGCCGCGATGTTCGAGGATCTGGCGCGCAATCTCGAGGTCCCGCACACGCTCGGCATGACCACGGTGCTGGTGGTGCCCGAGCGCACCCGCGAGGTGTTCCGCGAGGACTGGGAGCTTGCCGGCCACGAAGCCCCGCATGTGGATCACGTGACCGACAACCTCACCGCGTTCCTGCAGGCCATATTCCCGCCCACCCATGCCCCGCCCGGGCACGGCCGCTGACGGGGATGTCGATGCCGGCTTTCCTCCACCTCCTGGCGCTGCTCGCAATCGCCGTGACCGTGGCGGCCGAAGCACCGCCTCCCCCCGACGCCGCGCAAGTTCCACCCGCCGCGCCATCCGACACACCCGCGAGTCCCGCGCCGCCCGCCCCCCCTGCCGTCACGACCCCCGCCGACGACCAGGACATTCGCGCGCGCTTTGCGGGCAAGGCCGCCTGCCCTCCCGGCGAGCCCCCGGTCGGCGTCGGTCCGTGGGAGTTCCATGAGGGCGGCGACTATGTGCGACAGCAGGACCTCACCACCGCCCACGGGCGCTATGCCGTCGTCAACGGCAAGATTTGCGTGACGCTCGCGCATTCGGACAAGGTCGATTTCTGCCTTGCGGTGCTCAAGCGCGGCGACCGATACCTGTTCAGGCTGGACGATTCGCAAACCCTGGCGAGCCAGCGCGATCCGGTGCCGGTGGCCCCGTGCCCGTTGCCGCCCTGACCGACACGCCGCTCTCCCTTGACATCACAGTTGCTTCCCCGGACAAAACCGCCGGAGAATTGGCGCGACCATGATCCCGGAACGGCTTGTCGCCGCACCGGATCATTTTTTGGGAAGAGGAACATCATGCCGCACGCCGAGCTCGCCAGGACGATCGACGCCGCGTTCGAGGCCCGCAACGACATCGGCCCCTCCACCCAAGGCCCGGTCCGCGAGGCCGTCGAGGCCGCGCTCGATCTGCTCGATTGCGGCCAGGAGCGCGTCGCCCAACGCGCGCCCGACGGACGCTGGCGTGTCAACCAGTGGCTGAAAAAGGCGGTTCTGTTGTCGTTCCGGCTCAACGACATGCAGGTCATCCAAGGGGGACCCGGCACGGCCGCCTGGTGGGACAAGGTCGCATCCAAGTTCGACGGCTGGGAGGCCGCCCGCTTTCGCGACGCCGGCTTCCGCGCGGTGCCCGGCTGCGTGGTGCGACGCGCCGCCTACATCGCGCCCGGCGTGGTGCTGATGCCGTCGTTCGTCAATCTCGGCGCCTACGTCGATTCCGGCACCATGATCGACACCTGGGCGACGGTCGGCTCATGCGCGCAGATCGGCAAGAACTGTCACATCTCGGGGGGCGCCGGCATCGGCGGCGTCCTCGAGCCGTTGCAGGCGGGGCCGGTGATCATCGAAGACAACTGCTTCGTCGGCGCCCGCTCGGAGGTCGCCGAAGGCGTGGTGGTGCGCGAAGGCTCGGTGCTGTCGATGGGCGTCTTTCTCGGCGCCTCGACCCGGATCGTCGACCGCGAGACCGGCGAGGTGTTCGTCGGCGAGGTGCCATCCTATTCGGTCGTGGTTCCCGGCACCATGCCCGGCAAGCCGATGAACAACGGCGCCCCCGGTCCCGGCCTCTACTGCGCCGTGATCGTCAAGCGGGTGGACGAAAAGACCCGGTCGAAGACCTCGATCAACGAGCTGCTGCGGGATTGACCCGGCCGCACCGGCCGGGGATGTTGCGGCCGTCCACCACACTGGCGCGAGGCGGGGCGAACGATCCGTGAACTGGTCCTACCTCTTCTTGTCGTTCGATGGCCGCATCAGCCGGCAACCGTTCTGGACCGCATTCCTGGTGGTGTCGGCGGCCGAGTTTGCCTGCCACCTGCTGGTGTCTCCGCTCGAGAACAGTCAGCGGTTGAGCCCGATCATCTCTCTCGCCTTCGCGTATCCGGAGTTTGCCGTGTTCGTCAAGCGCGGACACGATCGCAACATTTCGCCGCGCATCATCGCCGCGTTCTTCGCCCTGTCGGTGCTGGGGGACTTCGTCACGGTGATCGGGTTGAGCGGCACGCTGGAGCAGCCCTCCCCGCTGATAACCAGCCTGTCCATTCTCTTCGCGTTGTTCGCCATCGTGCTGCTGGTCGAACTCGGCCTGCGCCGCGGCACGCGCGGGCCGAACCGCTACGGCCTGGATCCGCTGGCCTGACCGGCCAGCGCAGCAACCTGCCTGCCCATACCAGCGATTGACGCCGGTCGCCCGGGCCGGCTAAAGCCCGACCATGCCGAGACCCGCCACGCCGACACCTGTCACGCCGACATCTGCCGCCGACCCCGTTCAGCTGGCGCGAGACCTCTTGCGCTGCCCCTCGGTGACCCCCGCGGAAGGCGGGGCGCTGACACTGATCGGGCGCGTGCTCGAAACCGCCGGATTTTCGGTCGAACGCGTGACCTTCAGCGAGCCCGGCAACGACGACGTCGAAAACCTCCATGCCCGCATCGGCACCGGCACGCCGCACCTGGTGCTGGCCGGCCACTCCGACGTGGTACCGCCGGGCGAGGCCGCGTGGCGCCACCCGCCGTTCGCCGGCGAGATCGCCGACGGCGTGCTGTACGGCCGCGGCGCGGTCGACATGAAGGGCGCGATCGCCTGCCAGCTCGCCGCCGTGCTCGAGCACCTGGCCGCCCACGGCCTCCCGCGAGGATCGATCTCGTTCCTGATCGCGGGCGACGAGGAAGGAGTCGCGGTCAACGGCACGATCAAACTCCTCGCCTGGGCGGCTGCCCGCGGGGAGAAATTCGATCACTGCATCCTGGGCGAACCGACCAATCCGGAAACCCTCGGCGACATGATCAAGATCGGCCGCCGCGGCTCGCTCAACGGCACCCTCGTGGTGACCGGCACCCAGGGGCACGTCGCCTACCCGGCACTCGCCGACAACCCGGTTCACGGCATCGTCCGAATCGCCGCGGCGCTCGCCGCCGAACCGCTCGATCCCGGCAGCGCCCATTTCGATCCGTCCAATCTCGCATTCACCTCGATCGACGTCGGCAACCGGACCGTCAACGTGATTCCGGCCGAAGCGCGCGCCCGCTTCAACATCCGCTACAACGACTGCCACACCCGAACCAGCCTCGCGGCGCTGATCGAACGCCGCGCCGCCGCTGCCGCCGGCCCGACCCGCTGGCACATCGACTGGGAGCCGTCGAACGCCGACGTGTTCCTAACCACGCCTGGACCATTCGTCGATCTGGTCAAGGACGCGGTGCATGCGGTGACCGGGCGCGTGCCGGCGCTGTCCACTTCGGGCGGCACCTCGGACGCGCGATTCATCAAGGACTACTGTCCGGTCGTCGAGTTCGGGCTCGCCAACGCCACCATGCACAAGGTCGACGAACGCGTGCCGGTCGCCGATCTCGTGACCCTGACCGCGATCTACCGAAAGGTGATCGAGCGCTATTTCGGGTGAGGCGGAGCGCGGCGGCCCGGACGCCGAAATTTCGGATCGGCGAGGACATCGTTCGATCAATTGCCAAAAGGTCGTAATTGACGGCGCCCCATTCGGTAATGTTTTACTCTTTCGGCCCTTCCAGGGCCTGCCAATTCCGTCACCTTTGGATTGTTGGCGCGAAACGGGTCCGGCGCGCCGCGATTGCTGTCGCGCTCGCGCCCGGTTCGTGCCGGTCGAGGAAGCCCGAAATGCTCGGAAAATTATTGCGCATTTTAGACAATGCACGCGTGTCGAGGAATATCGGTCACCCGAATTCCAGGGAATTCGACCTGCTGAAATTCAATATCAAGAACATGGGCTACTCGCTGGCCAGGAAACTGCAGGAACAGCTGCCGGCCCCCGGGCCCACCGACCCGACGCCGCTCGGGTTGACCTCCCGGCCGGCCCGGCAGAGCGACATGGAAGCGCCCTGGTCGCGCCATTGGTGCGCAGAGCTGGCGATCACGCCGATCTACCATCGCAAGATCTGGGAACTGGCATTCCTGCTCCAGTCGGTCTACGACGCCGGACTGTTGCAGAGGAGCGGCGTGCGGGCGCTGGGTTTCGGTTGCGGCGAAGAGCCGATCGCATCGTATCTCGCGTCGCGCGGGATCGACGTCACGGTGACCGATCTCGCCCCCGAGCGGGTTGCGCGTCTGGGATGGGCGGAAACCGGTCAGCACACCTCCTCCTTGGACAAGGCGTTTCATCCCACTCTGGTCGGTCGTGAGCAGTTCGACCGGCACGTTTCGCTGCGCTATGTCGACATGAACGACATCCCTCGGGACTTGCGGGGATACGACCTGTGCTGGTCGATCTGCGCCCTGGAGCATCTCGGGACGATCCGAAAGGGTCTGGATTTCGTTAAGAACAGCGTCGCGACGCTCGCGCCGGGCGGATTGTCGATCCATACGACGGAATTCAACTATCTGAGCGACGACGAGACGATCGACGACCAGCCGACGGTGTTGTTCCTGCGACGGCACTTCGAGCAGCTCGCGGACGAGTTGCGCCGGGACGGCCACTTCGTCGCCCCGCTCGACTTCAACGTCGGCGACGGGGTGCTGGACCGGTTCATCGACATCCCCCCGTATCTCTGCGGGGAAGGTTGGATGACCCGTGACCAATGGGAAAGCCTCGGACCGGCCGCCCACTTGAAGCTTTCCATCGGCGGGTTCGCCTGCACCTGCTTCGGCATGGTGGTGCGACGCGACGGGTGAGCGCCCAGGCACGCCAACACTACCCACGCGCAAGGCCGCTGACCGCATGCCGGGCGCCGATCCCCTGGCCCTGACCGCGGTCTTCCGAACGCTGACGACGCCGCACGAGAACGCTGCCTTCAAAACCCGTGCGGCAAATCATCAGCCCCAGGGGCCGCGGCGCCCCCACGGACCCGACGCCGGCGGCTCGGGCGCGCGGCGAGCCATTCCCATCGGCACACCCATCCTGGCGGCGAGCTGCTCCAGCGCGGCGATGCGGTTTTCGGTCGCCGGATGGGTCGAGAACAGGTTGTCCATCCGCTGTCCGGACAGCGGATTGATGATGAACATGTGCGCGGTGGCGGGATTGTGCTCGGCCGGCACGTTCTCGATCGCGTGCGCCGCCGCGTCGATCCTGGCCAATGCCGCCGCCAGCGAGCGCGGATTGCCGCAGATCCGCGCCCCCAGGTCGTCGGCGGCGTATTCGCGGGTGCGGCTGATCGCCATCTGCACCAGCATGGCGGCGATCGGCGCCAGCACGACCATCGCCAGGGTGCCGATCACGCCGGCACCGCTGTTGCCTTCGCGTTGGTTGCCGCCGAAGAACATCCCGAACTGCGCCAGCATCGATATGGCGCCGGCGACGGTCGCGGTCATCGTCATGATGAGGGTGTCGCGATGCTTGATATGGGCGAGTTCGTGGGCAAGGACCCCCGCCACCTCGTCACGCGACAGCATGGCCAGCAACCCGGTCGTCGCCGCGACGGCGGCATGCTGCGGGTCGCGCCCGGTGGCGAAGGCGTTGGGCTGCGGATTGTCCATCAGGTAGACGCGCGGCATCGGCAGGTCGGCACGCCGCGCCAGATCGGCGACGATGCCGACCAGTTCGGGCGCCGTCCGCTGATCCACCTCCTGGGCGCCGTGCATCGACAGGACCATGCGGTCCGAGTTCCAGTAGGTGAAGATGTTCATCGCCCCAGCGACGACGAGCGCGATCAAGGCACCCCCTGATCCGCCGATCAGGTATCCGACCCCCATAAACAAGGCGGTCAGCCCCGCCAGCAGAAGCGTCGTTCGCAAGTAGTTCATTGGACCCGCCATTCGCCTGTCCGGCCACCGCGCGTGCTGCCGTGATATGGCCCGCGCGACCGCCGGGTTCAAGCGCGCCTGGCGGGCGCGACGCCGTGCCGCGACCGGCGCTTCGACTGGGAGCCGTCCAACGCCGACGTGGTCCTGACCGCGATCTTCCGCGAGGTGATCGAGCGGTATTCTGGGCGAGGCGGGACGGCGGCGCGGCCGATTGATCGGAACAACGATGACCTCTGGTCCGCGAACGTTGTCAGAAAAACCCCAAGCCTCGTGGCATAATGCGCAAGATGCTCCCGAACTGCGAAGATAACCGCGATGGACCCCACCTCTGGCAATCCGGAGATCGACGGCTCCCCGTCGATCCACCTCGGACAGCTTCGGATCAAGCTCGATGAAGCCGCGGTGCTCGGCATACGTTCCGCGCGCACCATCGATGTCTTCGGCGCCAAAGTGTATACCGGCGAGGAGCGGAAGGGCGTCCCGCTGTTTCGGAACGCATTGCTCGTGGTGGACGATACGGGAACCGTGCGAACGGAGCATCACCTCGCGCAGCGAAACCACACGATCTACCACGCGGCCGGAGATACGCCGCGTTCGGAAATCGGCGACATGCTCGCCATCGACCGGGTTCGCAGACTGCACAGACCCCCGAAATGGAAACACGCCGACGCCGAAATTCCCTTGCACGGGAATGAAACGTTCTTCTTCCTCGTGCAGTTCTACGCGAAACGATCCAGATCGACGTCCGAGTATTTCGGGAACGGGCAGACGATCTATCTGTTTGCTGTTGCCGACGGCGATGCCCTCAAATTCCAGGCGTTCCTGCAGGACACCAGCGAACAGACGGCGGAGGATCACTACCGTCTGGAAGAGCAGATGATGGAGTTCGACCGCGATTACCGGGACATCGACAAGGTCGAAGCGCTGATAAAGGCGGGCGATGGCAACCTGCACCGGTATATCGCCGAGCACGCGCGCAGCCGCGAGGAAATCCTGGTCGCCCTGCTCCGGCACGCCAGGACAAAGAGGATGAAGCAGCAGATACAAAAGCGGCTGAGGAAAGCGTGACCGGACCGAGCGTGGCTGTGGCGTCGAGAGTTGCGGATTCGGGCCAAGCTCAATAATCCACCCCGACCAGATAAAGGCCGTCGGGCGGCGCGACCGGACCGCAGCGGCGGCGGTCGCAGGCGGCGAGTGCCGCCGCGAGATCCTCGGCGGACCACTTGCCCTCGCCGACCTGGATCAGCGAGCCGACCATCGACCGCACCTGATGGTGCAGGAACGAGCGCGCCTCGGCGAACACCGATATCGTGTCGCCGTCGCGGACGATATCGAGCCGGTCGAGGGTCCTGACCGGCGACTTGGCCTGGCACTCGGTGGCGCGAAAGGTGGTAAAATCGTGGCGGCCGAGCAGGCGACGCGCGGCCCGCGCCATCGCGTCGACGTCGAGCGGGCGCGGCACCCGCCAGGCACGCGCGCGATCGAGAGCGAGATCGGCGCGGCGATTGACGACACGATAGAGATAGCGGCGCCGGCGCGCGGAAAAGCGCGCATCGAATTCGGGCGGCGCAACCGCGGCGGCGAGCACCGCAACCGGATCGGGCCGCAGATGGAAATTGACGGCGTCCCGCACCGTGTCGGGCTCGCGCTCCCGGACGAGGTCGACATGCGCGACCTGGCCGAGCGCATGCACGCCGGCGTCGGTGCGGCCGGCGCCCTGGATCGTCACCGTTTCGCCGCAGAACGCCGCGAAGGCGGCGCGCAGCACGCCCTGCACCGACACGCCGTTGTCCTGGACCTGCCAGCCCACGAACGGGGTGCCGTCGTACTCGATGGTGAGCCTATAGCGGGGCATCGGCCACCCGAGCGAACGCGGCGGGATAGCGCACCAAGCCGTCACGCGGCGCATCCGGCTGCAGCCGCAGGGCCATGAAATACGCTCCGGCATAGACGCAGGTGAACGCCTGGGCGGCGGCCAAGTCGAAGCCGAAGCGGCCATAATAGGCCGGATCGCCGAGCACGAACACCAGGGTTTCGCCGCGCTCGCGCAGCCGGTCGAGCCCGCGCCGCACCAGCACGGAGCCGACGCCCTGCCTCTGCGCCGCCGGCGCGACCGCCAGCGGGGCGAGCCCGATCGCCGGAATTTCGTCGCCACCCTGCTCGACGACGAGGCGCACGAAACCGACATGGGCGATCGCCGAGCCATCCCTGGCGAGGGTCACCAGCGACAACACCAAGTCGCCGTCATGGCGCAGTTGATCGACCAGATCGGCTTCCTGGGTGCCGCCGAATGCGGCGACCAGCAGCTCGCGTATCGGCAGGGCATCGGCGGGGGTTTCGGGGCGCAGGCAGGACCGCATGGCTCACGTCACCCGCGTTCCCGCCGCCAGCGGCGTGCCGCGCAGGAACGCCTCGGCGCTCATCGGCTGCTTGCCGGCGCGCTGCAGGTCGAGAACCCGGATTGCGCCCTCGCCGCACGCAATGGTGAGCCGCCCGTCCAATACCGTCCCGGGCGCGCCCGTCCCCTCGCCGCGGGTGGTGCGCAGCACCTTGACGCGCGCACCGGCCGCCTCGAACCAGGCGCCGGGAAACGGCGACAGGCCGCGGATCTGGTCGTGCACCGCACCCCACGGTTGCTGCCAGTCGATCCGGGTCTCCGCCTTGTCGATCTTGCGGGCGTAGGTGACGCCTTGGTCCGGCTGGGCTCGCAGCGCCAGCGCGTCCTTTTCCAGCGCGGCCAGCGCGCGCGCCATCAGGTCGGCGCCGAGCGGCGCGAGGCGGTCATGCAGTTCGCCTGCGGTCATGTCGGGCAGGATCGGGATGCGTTCGGCCATCGCTACCGGCCCGGTATCGAGGCCCTCCTCCATCCGCATCACCATCACGGCGGTGTCGGCGTCGCCGGCCATGACGGCGCGGTTGATCGGCGCCGCCCCGCGCCAGCGCGGCAACGCCGAGGCGTGCAGGTTGTAGGCGCCGAGCGGCAGCGCCTCCAGGACCGGCTTGGGCAGGATCAGCCCATAGGCGACCACCACCGCGGCGTCGGCCTCATGGGCCCGGAAGGTATCGAGCGCCTCAGGGTCTCGGAGCGTCCTGGGAGTGAGTACCGGCAGGCCGAACCCGCGGGCGACCTTGTCGACCGGCGAGGGCGACAGTTCCATGCCGCGGCCCGCCGGGCGCGGCGCCCGGGTGTAGACGGCGGCGACATCGTGTCCCCGTCCGACCAGTTCGGTGAGGGTCGGCACCGCGAAATCGGGGGTGCCCATGAAAACGAGACGGAGCGGCATGATTCATTCCTCGGACGCCGGTTTATCCCGGCACCCGCCACCGGCTCAAGGCCCGCCAGCAGGCGTCCCTGTTCGGTCGCAGCCTACTCGGCCGCCGCCTTTTTGGCCGCCTTGGTGAATTTCCGGACGATGTAGTCGCGCTTGAGCTTGGAGATGTGGTCGACGAACAGCACGCCGTCGAGGTGGTCGATCTCGTGCTGGATGCAGGTGGCGAACAACCCGTCCGCCTCCTCCTCGTGCGGCTGGCCGTCGATGTCGAGGAACTTCACCCGCACCTTGGCGGCCCGCTCGACGTCCTCCTGGAATTCCGGGACCGACAGGCAACCCTCGGCGTACACCGAGCACTCGTTCGAACGCCAGGTGACCTCGGGATTGATGAAGACACGGGGCGCCCGCACGTCCTCCTTGTCGGACACGTCCATGGTGATGATGCGCAGCGGCACGGCGACCTGGATCGCCGCCAGCCCGATCCCGGGCGCGTCATACATGGTCTCGAACATGTCCCCGACCAGGGCGCGGATCTCGGGCGTGATTCGGTCGACCGGCTTGGACAGGGTCCGCAGCCGCTTGTCGGGAATGGTGATGATGTCGCGCAATGCCATGGGGGCGATGTAAGGGCCCGATCGGGCCCGGTCAATCACCGCCTTCGGGCGCTCCGGCGGCGCGGAACCGGGACACCAGAATCGTTGTTCCCGCCCGCCCCGACATTGTTCTCATTTCGTTCGTCACCCGGATCGAATCGGATAAAAGGGGGCATGGACCAGATCGTCGTCACCTTCGGAACCGTGGGCATCACCCTGGGCGAAGCCGTCGCCGGCTGCGGCGCGATCCTCACCGCCCTGCTGATCGGGCTGGTGGTCGCGCTGCTGCGTGCCCACCGGCGCGCCCAGTTCCAGGAGAGCCTCGCCGCCGCCCGCAGCGCCGAGCGCGACCAGCAGATCGACGACCGGATGGGCGATCTCGCCCGGCTGCAGGCCGAGACCGCCGGCCGCCTGCAGGCGATGGGCGAGGCGCTGGTCGGCCGCCAGGCCGAACTCGCGCGGGTGCTGTCCGAGCGGCTCGATGCGGTCACCCACCGCGTCGGCACCTCGCTGCAGGAGACGACTCGCCAGACCACCGAGCGGCTGCAGGGCCTGCACGAGCGGCTGGCGGTGATCGACCATGCGCAACAGAACCTCACCGAACTGTCCGCCCAGGTCACCACGCTGCGCGATGTGCTGGCCAACAAGCAGACGCGCGGCGCCTTCGGCCAGGCGCGCATGGAGGCGATCGTGCAGGACGGGCTGCCCAAGGGCGGCTACGAATTCCAATACACGCTGTCGAACAAGACCCGGCCCGACTGCGTGGTGTTCCTGCCCGACACCCGGCCGCTGGTGATCGACGCCAAGTTCCCGCTCGAGGCGATCACCGCGCTGCGCGACGCGGCGTCCGACGACGAGC
>JAVBUK010000096.1:0-7627 GCA_031555345.1 Xanthobacteraceae bacterium
AATCCGCGCCTTCCGAATGCACCGGGCCCGCCCGGCCCGCGCAACGGTGGCTACGCACGCCACGGCCTGACGGTCTACGATGGCGGACGGCCATGAGCCGACCGGACCAAAGTCACTAACGCCGCGTTAACTCAATCACCCTAGGCTGGCGCCTGCCCAACTGAAGGCGCGCACGCAAAGGGATGCCCGCGGTGCTTTTCAAGGCCACCACACTGCCCAAAGCACAGGCGCAGGAACGACGTCGTTTCCAGCGCGTCAAAGTGAACGTGCTCGGTCGCTACATGCTGGCCGACCGGCGTGAGTTTCCCTGCCAGGTCATAAACATGTCGCCTGGCGGCATGGCCCTGATCGCGCCCGCGTCCGGCGAGGTCGGCGAACGCGTCATCGCCTATATCGACCACCTCGGCCGGCTCGAGGGCAAGATCGCGCGGACCTACATGAACGGGTTCGCGATGACGGTCTCGGTGACCGCACGCAAACGCGACAAACTCGCCGCCCAGCTGACCTGGCTCGCCAACCGCCAGATCCTCAACCTGCCGGAAGACCGCCGTCACGGCCGCATCATACCACGCAGCCCGATCGCCCGGCTCTTCCTTCCGGACGGCTCCGCCATCACGCTGCGGATCATCGACCTCTCGCTCTCGGGCGCCGCACTGGCGACCGAAAACAGGCCGCCGGTGGGCACCGTGGTGACGCTCGGAAAAGTGCAAGGCCGGATCGTGCGACACCTCGAAGAAGGCGTCGCAATGGAATTCACCCGCTTGCAGCACCCCGACTTTCTGGAAGAGAGCGTCTGCACCCGGTAAACCGGTTTCCTCAATCTCGACCGATCCGGCGGGCCGCTTGCGGCCCGCCTTTTCGTTTCCGTCGTCCCGGCGCGGGTTCCCGCCGATGCCCGGATGGTTAAGCCGTGCGGGAGTATCGCCGATCGAGCCCCGAAAGACGGGCCTTGCGCCGGTAAACGTTAAAACTTGAATCAATCTGCGTTGTTTAGAGTTTTATGTAGATTTTAATACTGTTGTCTCACAGTTATACTCATACTTTCCGGTCGTTTTATTCGAACTGAATTTCTCCATTTAGCGGCAACTCAAATTGTTTATGCGAAATATGACCCTGTATTCGGGAGGGGTCATATGAATTCCTTATCCAAGCCGGTCGGAACGTTGGCAGCCGCCGTCGTCGCCGCGACGATTCTCGGCTCCGCCGCATCCGCCGCCGGCCCGAGCCCGCTGGCGCACGTCGCGGTCGCCGACGTCACCCGCGCGCCGATCGGATGGGTGGAGTTCTGTTCCGACAATCCGCGTGACTGCGCCGGCGGCGCGACCGCGCCGCGTGACGTGGTGCTGTCCGCCAAGGCGTGGCGCGACCTGGTCCGGGTGAACAACTGGGTCAACGAAACGGTCAAGCCGCTCACCGACCTCGAGCACTGGGGCGTGGTCGAGCGCTGGTCGTTTCCCGACGACGGCTACGGCGACTGCGAGGACTACGTGCTGCTGAAGCGCCGCATGCTGATCCAGGCCGGCTGGCCGCGGGAAGCGCTGCTGATCACCGTCGTGCGCGACAAGAAGGACGAAGGCCACGCCGTCCTCACCGTCAAGACCGACAAGGGCGACTACATCCTCGACAACCAGAACCCGACCGTCCTGCTGTGGTCGGAAACCGGCTACCGCTTCGTCAAACGCCAGTCGCAAGCCGATGCCAACGTATGGGTCTCGGTCGGCACCCGCCAGATGACCGCCACCGCCCGCTGACGGCAGAAACCAAGGAGTTCCGCGTCCCCGGTCACGTCCCCACCCCTCCCCGTCCCCAGACCGGGCTCGCGCGCGGCCGGCTCTCTCCCCAGGAGCCGGCCGCCTTCTTTTCGGAACGCGGATCTTTCAGCAATACCGTCGGTGACCGGCCGAACCGAGACGGCCAGGCCACCGGGAGGGCGAAGCCATCATGCAGGCGGAAACCGCGGCGATGCAGCGGCGTTATGCCGAGCGGGCCGGCGCCTCCACCGACCACCCGGACGCACCCGCGAACATACGCGCCGAAGCCCTCGTGCGGCAGCGCGGCCACGAACGCGCCGCGCAGATCGTGCTGCCGATTCCGATCCGCCGGTGCGGCGCATCGCGAATCCTGTCGCGAGCGCCCAATGGGGCGTACCATGTGCCGGCGGGCGTGGTGGCTGATCCTGACACCCTTTGTCGCCCACGCCGTCATTCTCGAACGCGTCACGACCCGGGGGCGGCAATCGGTTGTCATCGTCTCCTATATCCCGCATCCGTACGTTGCGGCGGCGAGCATGGCGGTCGATGATGCGCCGAGCGAACGGTGGCTGTCATGCGACGAGTTGCATCCATCGTGCTGGCGATGGCTGTATCGGCGACCAGCGCGTCCGGACAGGAATTGATGCAACCGATGCAGAAATACGGCAGATCCTTCGGCGAAGAACTCACCACCAACCTTCTTTGCAAGGAGCTGAATCTTCCGTATGTCGGCGTCGAGGAGCTGGTCGCGCTGCACGACGTCATCGCACTGGAAATGCTGGACAAGAAGGGCTTCCGGGAAGCCGCCTCCGACGGCATAAATCGTACCTTGCAGAAATTGCGAAAAATATCTCGCGAGGACGCGCATGCGCTCTGCGCGCGAACATACAAAAAATCGAGAGAAAGCGTCGAGCGGTTCAAAGCAAAACAGCGCTGATATCGCGTTCTGCCGCGGCCTCCCTCGAACCTCATCGCCGCCTGCGGTGAGGACCTCGCCCGCCGTCGCGGCGCGGCCGCGCACGGAGGAACGCCTGCCGACGGTTCAACCGTCCTGCCGATCCAGCCGGCGCTCGATCCGGTCGATACGCTCCGACATCCGCTCAAGGCGCTCGATCGACGCCCGCATGACGCGGAGGTGTTCCAGAATCCGGCTCTCGACAGCCTCGATCATAAGAAAACCATATCACGTCGCGGCTTCGGCAGGCAGCGATGCGCACGCAGGCGTGCGCGACGAATGACAATGCGTCAACCTTCTCCCGTCCGCCCCACCGTTCCCTCGACCGGCGACACCGGGGCACGTGGAATATCCGTGGAATAGCCCAGTGATCGAGATTATCCCGTTGAGATCACGAGGCTCGCCACCCTCTCTCCCGGGAGTCGGCGCCTTTTTTTTCGGGACGCGGAACGACTTGCGCTGCCTTCGTCAGCCGCACCAAAGATGCCGCGTCGGCTCACCGCCGGAGCGGTTAAACCTGCCAACCGGGCCAACCTCACGGCGCCCGTTCACCGCCGGTCGCAGGCCCGGCCGGACATCAGGCCCATGCGTACTACACCTGAAAGACATGTCCGATCGGCGCAGATAATATAACCCGGCGTGGATTATGCTTCCACTTCGCGTCGTTGCTCGTCTCTGCGCATGCCTGTCCTGCGCCGGGGTGTTCGATGGATCGTCACGCACCCACAGTGACGCTCCCGAGACGGCCCGCATTCCGTCGGCCGCCGTGCCGTGGAACTGCATCGGCCGCAACCATTCCTCTCACCAGACGATCGACAACCGTCTCGCGCACGGGCGCGCCACTTCGCTCGGCCGTGCCTCTCCGGGTGCTGGCCCGGCGTCGCCAGCGGACAAGGGCCATGCATCGTGGTGATGACATGGGCGACTTCGACCAACTGTCGAAAGCAGGAGGATCTGATGGAGCAACCCAGCCAAACAGCCAGTCAAGCCGCTGCTCCGGCGACCTATCCGGGCGGCGAGGGACCGGCGTTTCCGATCACCGACATGCCGGATTCGCCGTGGCACGATATCACGCCGAAAAAGCTGTTCCTGCTGATGGGGCCGGCGGTGATCGCGCTCGGCGGTTCGATCGGCGGCGGCGAATGGCTGGTCGGGCCGGCGCTGTTCGTGAAATACGGACTCGTGCTGCTGTGGATCACCACGGTTTCGACCACCCTCCAGACCTTCCTCAACCTGGAAATGACCCGCTACACCCTGGTGACCGGCGAGCCGATCACCATCGGCTTCATGCGGTTGAAGCCGGGCAAGATGTTCTGGGGCGTGTCGTTCACGGTCATCGGCGCCATCGAGCGGGCGATGCCCGGCTGGGCGCTGGCCTGCGCGACGGCGATAGCGGCGATGCAGCTCGGCCGCATCCCGGCCCTGGCCGACAGGCCCGTCGTCCTGTTCTGGGGATATGTGGTCTTCATCGGACTCGGCGTGCTGCTGTCGATCGGCGGCAAGATCGAGAAGATGCTGGAGATCGTGCATTGGATCATGGTGTTCGTGATCATCGTGGGTCTCGTTCTGCTCGACCTGTATCTCGCGCCCGCCGATCTGTGGTGGGACGCCGCCAAGGGATATGTCTCGTTCGGCTATATTCCGGAGGGCGTCGACATTCTGCTGTTCGGCGCCCTGGTCGGATACTCGGCCTACGGCGGGTTCGGCAACAACTGCCTCACCAACTGGTACCGCGACAAAGGATACGGGATGGCCAAGAAGATCGGCTACATCTCGACCGCCGTCGGCGGCCACGAGGTCCACGTGTCGCCGTCCGGCAATGTCCCGAGTGCCTCCCCGGAGAACATCGAGCGTTTCAAGGGCTGGTGGAAACTGCTGAACTTCGACCAGTGGGCGGTGTTCTGGCTGGGCGGGGTTCTCGGAATGGCGTTGCCGGGAATTCTGTACGTGTCGCAGGTCGCGCCGGGAACCACCCTGGCGAGCTGGGGCATCGCCGTCGCCGCCGCCGAGCGGTTCGGCATGCTGGGCCTCTACATCATCGCCGCCATGGGGTTCTGGATCCTGTTCTCCAGCGCCATGAGCAATCTCGACCTGGTGCCGCGGCAGTGCACCGACATGCTGTGGTATGCGTCGCCGCGGGTTCGGGCCTGGTGCAAGGGCGACATCCGCAAGGCGTACTACTTCCTGCTCGTCGCCGTGCTGGTCTGGGGCACGATCTACGTCAACATCACCCTGCCCCTGATCATCCTGGCGATCAGCGCCAATGTCGCCAACTTCACCATGGCGTTGTCGGCGTTCCTGACCGTGGTGGTCAATCGCCGGTTCCTTCCCAAGGAATACCGGCCACCGGTCTGGCGGGAGGCCATCATGCTGTTCAACACCGTGTTCTTCGGCGTCTTCTTCGCGCTGTTCGTGCTGACCCAGTTCCTGGGCGTCAAGCTCGGATAGTCCGTCGACGCAGGTCGCCCGGATCTTCCGGGCGACATTCTCGCTCCGACGCGCCGATTCAATCCTTGAACGGATCGAACTCGTTCTCACCCGCCATCACCACCGCGAACGGGCGGAGCGTGTGCCGCACCGCCAGGGTGCCGGCGTGCCGTGCCAACACCTCGGGAAGGCGGCGATAGGCCATCGGACTTTCGTCCAGGTCGCCGCCGACCAGAACGACGCCACGGTCCGACAGCCAGGCGTCCATCTCCCGACGACAAAACCGGCGCTTGGCCTCCTTGCGACCGAACAGGCGTCCGGCGCCGTGGACCGTCGAGCAAAGGGCCGCTTCCCCTTCCGGACCGTCGATTCCCTCGACGATCACCGCGTCGTCCCCCATCGAACCGCCGATGAAGCCGCGCTGCCCCGGGAAAGCCGGCGTCGCCCCCTTGCGCACGACCCACAAATCGCGCCCGCCATGGGTCTCGCGCCATGCGTAATTGTGGTGGTTATGCACCACATCCACCGCCTCTCCGCCGATGATCCGGCGGACCCGCTCGACCACCCATTCGCGCCCCGCATAGGCATAGCGGCCGGCCAGCTCCATCGCCGCCAGATAGCGGCGGCCGATGTCGCCGTCCTGGTCGACCACGGCGGGCGGCACGTTCATCCCGTCCTTGCCGCCGGCCGCCCTGAGCCATCGCGAGGCGCTGGTGTGTCCCAGCCCGCGCGAACCGAAATGAACGCCGATCCACACGTCGCCGGGTTCGTCGACCATCAGGTCGACGTAATGATTGCCGGAACCGACCGTGCCGAGTTGCGACAGCGCCTTTTGGCGGTAGTCCTCGACACCGGCGGCCCGCCACGCGTCGTCGTCATCGAACAATGCATGTTCGACCTTTTCGTTGTTGGTGCGGCCGATGCCGAACGAAATCGTCCGGGCCACTTCGCGGGCGATCTCGGCGGCGTTGCCGGCGACCGCATCGTACCGGACGTCGAGGCGCATCGCCATGTTGCCGCACGCGATATCGAAGCCGACGCCGGAAATGCTGACCTGCCCCTCGTACGCCACCACGCCGCCGACCGGCTGGGCATAGCCGAGATGCCCATCGGCACACAGCACGCCGGCGACCACATTGCCGACGCCCATGCAATTGCGCATCTGCGCGATGGTGCCGTCGTCGTGCTCGCCGAAAATCTTCAGCGGGCTGTCGCGATACCGGGGCGCCTGCGGCTTGGCGGCGACCGCGTCGGCGACCGCCGACGTCTCGCGCCCGATCTGTTCGGCCCGTGCCTCGGCGCGAAACGCGCACCACTGCGGCATTCCGCGACCCTCGCCGATGCGGGCATCGGGATCGAGGCCGGCAGCGGCGCAGAGTTCTCGTGCGCGTTGCTGGTAGCGGTCCGGTTTGCGCATCACCGCCCGCTCAATGCCAGACCGGCCAACGCGCGACCAGGAAGGCGGCCAACAGGATCCACATGGCGGTCAGCAGGGCGGTGATGATCTTGCGGTCCGTTCCTTCGGCCTGGAGGAACAGCCGGGCGCAATAGGCGGCCGCGAGCACGTCTGCGACCGTATGCAAATAGGGGAAGTAGGGGTTGTCGAACATGTCCTGTCTCCGCGGATTTTCGGGGCGCGGAAGGGCGCCGCCGGACCGTCTCGGCGTCCGCCGGGATCCGGACTAAAGGATCTGATCCCCGAAGCCAAGCCACGGGAAGTATCACGGTGGCGACATCGACGAGTGGCAGCCGCCTGCAGGGCACGAGGCTCCAACTCGATACGGCGTCAAAAACCCGTCCGATGGCCGCGAGTTCCGCATGGCTCGATGACGTCAACACACGTGCCCCGTGATTGCCGGCCCCGCCAGCAGCAATTCCTCCGGTCGAACCCGAAGCCCGGACAGCCGTTTTCCCGAATGCGCCGTTCCCCGGTGCCGCCCCGTCGGTGGCGCGGAGCAGACCCGAGCAGGATGGCGGAACACCCCGCGCCCCGACGTGGTACACTTCGGGGTGCGTCGTAATCTCAGCGGGAGCTAGATCATGCGCACGCGTATCATTCCCGCTCTTGTCGCGTCGCTGGTCGTGGCAAGCGCGGACGCCTCGCCGGTCAGGCGAAACATTTTTCCCGACAATCTGCAGGGAACCTGGGCCGCGTCCACCGAGGCCTGCGGCGGCGGCGACAGGATCGTCGTTTCGGCCAGGCAGTATACCCGCGCCGACAATGCCTGCGACCTGATGTGGCTGACGGTCACCGCCGCCCTGAACGGCGCGAACTATTCGGCCCAGACGCGCTGCGTCGATCGTGCGAACGGCAAGGCAACGCCGCCGAAGGCCGTGATGTTTCGCCCCGCCGACGGCAACCGCCTGTCCATCAGCAACGCCCCGGGCCAGGCGATCATTCTTCAGAAATGTCCTTGAGCGCGGCCCGCGATCGCACGTTTGTCCGCACCGCATCGATCGGACAAACGTCACCTCGAAGCCCCCCGATCCGGCC
>JAVBUK010000158.1:0-5941 GCA_031555345.1 Xanthobacteraceae bacterium
CTCGCGAACGTCGACCAGGATCGCCCCGCCTTCGACCAGTCGCTGGGCGTCGCGCGGGCTGATGGTGCGCAGGGTCATCGGGATCCTTCCTTTCTGCCGGCGCGCGGTCTGGCGCAGAACAACGCGTGCAGCGTCGCGAACAGGCGCTCGACGCGCGGATCGGCAATACGATACCACAATGTTTGGGATTCACGCCGGAACGTCACCAGACCCTCCTCGCGCATCCTCGCCAGGTGCTGCGACAGGGCCGATTGCGACAACCCGACCGCATCGACCAGCGCACTCACGTTGGCCTCGCCGCGCTCCACCAGACGGCACAGGATCATCAGCCGACGCTCGTTGGCGAGCGCGCGCAGGATCCCGGCCACCTCGGCGACGTCACGTTCCAGCACCGCCGTTGCCAGCTTGTCGGGTTTGGTCATGCATGCCATTATATCAGAATATACTTATTTAGCAATCACTGATATATAACAAGGCACCGTCCGATGGCAACTGCGATTGTCTCGACGTCGCATTGAGACGCCGCCGCCCGGGCGGGCCAAAGCGACCTTGGGGTTCGCACAACCGATTATCATTATACCTGCATCCGCGACATCGACACCCGAAGTCTCCGTCGCGACCAATCCGAACAAGAGCGAAAAAGCTTTGTTCCGTGAATTTCTGCGCTGGCACAGGGCGCGGAGCGGTATCCCGTAGCGCTGCGTTGGTGGCGCTGAACACGTTGTCGGGTTCCGGCAGCTCGCACGCCCGCGTTTTCAGACGGCGCGAGATTGCTTATAGTCGCAAACCGTCGGAGAGGATTGGCCACATGAAAAGGTTCGCCATTGCCGCGATCGTGCTCGCGCTCGTGACGGCACCCGCACTTGCGCAACAAGGCGGAGGGAGGACAACACGAACCGACGAGCAGAAAAAGACCGACGCCGAAATCGACCGGGCTTACCGGCGAACCATGCAGGCAACCGGCAACAAACCCCAACCGGTCGTCAACGACCCGTGGGGCAAAGTGCGCACGTCGCCTGGCGACAAGCGGTGATTCGGCGGCGTCAGGCCGGCGGCTTGACCGCGTGGTGATTCGCGGACGGCCGCTTCGCCCGCGCACTGCGCTGGCGTGAGCGCCCGACCTGCGGCCCGCACCCGGGCGGGTTATCCACGCGATTGTTGCGAATGTGTCCTGGGGCGGTGGCTCTGACGTTCCTGTCTCACTCGCGGCGCGCGCTCATCGGAACGTCATGGAGTTGCTGGTGTCCTTTCGGTTCCGACGTTGGTCCGGCACGAGCTGCAAACGGAACCGAACGCCGCAACCGCGACACTAGCGGCCCGGTTCGCGCCCCATCGCCATGGCGCCGAGGGACTCGAACCGCGTCCGCGCCTCGGGCGAGTCCGACATCCGGATGGTCTCGTCGATTTCCAGCGACGCGAACACGTCCTCGCCCGCGAGCCAGCGCGGCTCGGCATCGGGCGTGGTGAGCACGACCAGCACGCCCTGCACCAGATCGTAGGTGCGAAACGACAGGCCCGCATAGGCGATCGCGCCCCACAGGGCCTGGTTGCAGGCGGTCCGCAACGCCATGTTGATCGCCGGAACCGGAATGTCTTCACCCCCCAGACGAAACGTCTCCTCGCATTTCTCCAGCGACAACGACGCGAATGCGCGGCAATTGATCGGACGGGCCTGATAGACGCTGCACAGCCCGTCGACCAGCAGCGCGCAGGCCTGCCGGGTGGCGTGTCGGGCGGTCTGGTCCAATCCGCGCGTATCGGCGGTCGCCGCGCCGAGACGCTCGATCAACGTCGCCAGATCAGTGCGATGCCGGTCCCTGAGGGTGTTCGCCACCAGAAAGATTTCGGGCGGCGTCGCGGATACCCAGGCATGGCAACAGAAATGGCAGCCCTTGCGGCATGCCGGCGCCGGCTCGCGAGGCTGCCGTTCGAGCGACAGATCGAACAACTCGGCCGCTCGCCGCGCGGCAGCGCTGGCCCGATCGCGCGCCTTTCCGGTCAGGATATCGAGAATCAGGCGAGTGGCCGCCGCCAGCGCGACCGGGTGGCCGCCGGGCCGCAACCCGGACTGGGAAACCGTCTTGATCGCAGCCTGCAGCGCAGCCCGCCGATTCTGACGCGACGTCATTACCACCTGTCTCCGACAAAGGCTCCGAGAAATCGACCGCGGACCATAACAGCTCGACTTCGCGGTCAAAAGTCGGCATCCGCCGACCAGCCGCAGGCCGCAAGGCGCGCCCGCATGTGGGACGGAACCGGCGCAACCACACGGACCGGCGGGCGATTCTTCTGGATCGGGACCACGATCTCGCGCGCGTGCAGATGCAGGATCGGGCCGCCGATCCGGGGCGCGGTACCGTAGATGGTGTCGCCCACGATCGGGAACCCGAGGGCGGCACAATGGACCCGCAACTGGTGCGTCCGCCCGGTCACCGGCTCGAGCGCGAGCCACGCCAGGCGCTCGCCGCGTCCCCTCACCTTCCAGTTGGTCACCGACGGCAGGCCTTGCGGGTCGGGCTTCATCCACCAGCCGCGGGTGTCGTCCAGCCGACCAAGCGGCAGGTCGATCACGCCCTCGTCCTCGCCCGGCCCCCCTTCGACCACCGCCCAATAGGTCTTGGCGATCTTGCCATGCTTGAACAGCAACCCCAGATGGGCGAGAGCTTTGCGATGACGTCCGAGCACCAGGCACCCGGAGGTATCCTTGTCGAGCCGATGGGCCAGTGCCGGCGCCCGCGGCAGGCCGTAGCGCAAGGCATCGAAGTAGTCCTCCAGGCTTCCCCCGCCCTTGGGTCCGCGATGGACTGGCAGGCCTGCCGGCTTGTCGATCACCAGCATCAATCCGTCGCGGTGGAGCACCCGTGCGGTAATATCGGTTTGGACGAGGCCGGCCTCGTTCGGCTCTTTCAGCGGCTCTTTCAGTGTCATGGCGGAACGGGTATCACGGCAGTCGAGATGAGTGGATTCCGAACTTCTGTCACCCTTTCGCTGACCGGATCCGTGTCGGCCGGCTCGCGCCGGCGAGACCGTTCCGGCGCAACTCCAAAACCGGGCGCCGCACCCGGAACGACGCCACCCGGACCGGCTGCCCGCAGCGTTGCCGCATGCGGATTTGCCGTATGACGTCGCCCGCGGAACCCCGACAGTCCTGGTGGCAGCGGCTCAAGGGCGGACTTTCCCGCACCTCCGCATCGATCGGCGGGGCGATCACCGATCTGGTCACCAAGCGCAAGCTCGACGCCGGCACCCTCGAGGAACTGGAGGAGGTCTTGATCCGCGCCGATCTCGGCGTGGCGGTCGCCGCCAGGGTGGCGGAAGCCGTCGGCGAGGGCCGTTACGACAAATCGGTCTCGGCCGACGAAGTGAAGGCGATCCTGGCCGACGAGGTGGAGCGGATTCTCGCGCCGGTCGCGCAACCGCTGACGATCGACCCCGGCCACAAGCCGTTCGTGGTGCTGGTGGTGGGCGTCAACGGCTCGGGCAAGACCACCACCATCGGCAAGCTGGCGGCACGGTTCGCCGGCGAAGGTCGCAAGGTGATGCTGGCCGCCGGCGATACCTTCCGGGCTGCCGCGATCGATCAGCTTCAGGTGTGGGGCAAGCGGACCCACAGCCCGGTCATCGCCGGCAATCCGGGAGCGGATTCCGCCGGGCTGGCGTTCGAGGCGCTCGGTGCGGCGCGCCAGCAGGGCGTGGACGTCCTGATCGTCGACACCGCCGGCCGGCTGCAGAATAAAGCCGGCCTGATGGGCGAATTGGAAAAGATCGTGCGGGTGATGAAGAAGGTCGATGTCGACGCCCCGCACGCGGTGCTGCTGGTGCTGGACGCCACGGTCGGACAGAACGCGTTGAGTCAGGTCGAGGCATTCTCCAACACCGCCGGCGTGACCGGCCTGGTGATGACCAAGCTCGACGGCACGGCCCGCGGCGGGATCCTGGTGGCGATCGCCGCCAAGCACAAGCTGCCGGTGCATTTCGTCGGCGTGGGCGAAGGAGTCAACGACCTCGCGCCGTTCGCCGCCAAGGATTTCGCCCGTGCGGTGGCCGGGATCGAGGAGTGACAGCGATGCCGACAAGAACCCCGACCCCCGCCCTGCATCCGGGCCTCAAGCTCGCCTTCGACGTCGGCCCGCTGGTGCTGTTCTTCATCGCCAACGCCCGGTTCGGCATCTTCGCGGCGACCGCGGCGTTCATGGTCGCGGTGGTGGTCGCGCTCGGCGCGTCCTACGCCATGATCCGCCGTCTGCCGGTCATGCCGCTGGTTTCCGCCGCGATCGTGATCGTGTTCGGCTCGCTCACGCTGGTGCTGCACGACGAGACCTTCATCAAGCTCAAACCGACGATCATCTATGCGCTGTTCGGCATCGCGCTGCTGGGCGGCTATGTTCTGCAGAAGCCGCTGCTGGAGATCGTGTTCGATTCGGTGTTCCACATCGACCAGGAAGGCTGGCGCAAGCTCACGCTGCGGTGGGCGGCTTTCTTCCTGGTGATGGCGGCCGTCAACGAGGCGGTCTGGCGCACGCAGACCACGGATTTCTGGGTCAGCTTCAAGCTGTTCGGATTCGTGCCGCTGACCCTGGTGTTTGCATTGGCGCAAATACGCCTGCTGGAACAGCACGCGATCGAGGAATCCGAACCGTCGGCCTGAGATCGGCGCGGGCATCCCGGCTCGAAGAGCCCGCGATTCGACGCCTGGAAGCGCCTGCATGAACGGCCTTGTTGCGGTTACCGTCTATTTCGCTGCTGCCATGCTGGTCCATGGCGCGAGAGTTGCAACCATGGCGTCCGACGGCAACTGGGGCGGTGCGCTCGGCGTATTGGTCGGCCAGCTGCTGTTCTTCTATGTTGTACAGGCCATCCTTTACTTCGGCTGGCGCTGGTTGAGCGGTGATCGCAGCCGAACCTTGTACACCTCACGAATCAACTATCTGAGCCTCGCCCTGGGGCTGCTGAGTCTGGCCGGGCAGATGAACGTGGCGATGCGCCACGGATTGTGACCACGTCGCTCGACGCCGACGACCGCAAGGCAAGCGGATCTCACGAGCCGGCCTTGAGCGCCTTTTCCAGCTCGGGCTTGATCACCGTCCGGAGATTGTCCGGGGTCAGCGGACCGACCAGCTTGTAGGTGATCGTCCCGGTGCGATCGATCACGAAGGTCTCCGGCACCCCGTAGACCCCCCATTCGATGCCGGCACGCCCCGAGACGTCGGCGCCGTTGGCCACGTAGGGATTGCCGTAGCGGCCGATGAAGCGACGGGCGTTGTCCGGCTGGTCCTTGTAATTCAGGCCGAGGAGGCGGATGCGCTTGTCCTTGGCGAGATCGAGCAGCACCGGCGCCTCGTCACGGCACGGAATGCACCACGAAGCCCAGACATTGAGCACCGTCACGCCGCCCTTGAAATCGGCGGCGACAAGCCCTGGCATCGGCTTGCCGTCGCGCAGCAGCCCCTCGACCGGCGGCAATTCGGTCAGCGGCGCCGGCCGGCCGACCAGCACCGAGGGCAGCCGGTTGGGATCGCCCGCGTCCAGGCGCAGGAAGAACAACCCGGCGACGGCCAGGAACGCCAGCAACGGCAACAGGACGACGAGCTTGGATCCGCGGCGGGCGGGCGGCGATCCATCGGCCGCCGGCGGCCCCCCCGCCTGCGACGGTTCGGAAATCGGTCCCGGCAAGCGTGCGCTCATGCGACCTCCTTGGCGGCGTCCGAGCGGCGCGTGATGCCCTGGGCGTCGAGATCGGCGAGCACGCGCTTTTGCGCCCGGTAGTCGAGCGCCACCCAGACGATCAGCGCGCCGACCACGAAAAAAGCCGCCGTATAGGCCGCCATGATGAAAGCCGCGTGCGGACCGAGGTTCATGAATGCTCCGTCAAGCGGTCTGGACACGCTGCGCCTGCATCTGTTCGACACACTGGCCGCCGTCGAGCCTGAGGTCGACGAGG
>JAVBUK010000342.1:0-6043 GCA_031555345.1 Xanthobacteraceae bacterium
CCTCGTCAAGGAGAGCTTGAAGGACTGCACGCCGGAATGGGCCGCCAAGCTGTCCACCGTGCCGGCGGCGAGCATCCGGAGAATCTCCAAGGAGTTCATCGACAACGCCAGCCTCGGCAAGACGATCGAACTGAAGGACAAGGACGGCAAGCTGAAGACGTTCCCGCTGCGCACCTCGTGCGTCATCGGCCAGCGCGGTCTGATGGCTCAACGCGACGGGTCGCACGGCGATCTGATGACCAAGATCATCAACAATCTGGTGGGATCGCTCGACGTCCCGGGCGGCAACCTGGCCTGCGCGCGCGGCCCGAATTTCCTCTCGCCCGACGCCGACGGCGTCGTCGAGCCGAAGATGGAGGCCCTGTTCGAGGAGCCGCAGTGGCCGCCGCAGAACATCGACCTGAAAGAGCTGTTCCCGCATCGTCACTCGATGCCGATCCAGGCCTTCCGCAGCGTGCTCGAACCGCGGAAATACGGAATCGAGTACGAAATCGACGCGCTTTTGACCATCGGCGGCAACGCGGTCAGCAGCACGTCCGAGCCGTACATGGTCGCGGAGGCCGTCGCCAAGATCCCGTTCTCGGCGGTCTTGGCCTACAACTACGACGAGATGGCGCATCTCGCCGACATCCTGCTGCCCTCCCACGCGCTGCTCGAGAAGCAGTCGGTCAACTGTTTCGAATCGGCGTTCGGCGTGTTCACCGACGACACGCTGGGCCTGAAGATGTTGATGTACCGCGACCCGGTGAAGCCGATCTACAACTCGCGTCAGTCGCAGGACATCACCATGCAGCTGGCGGAGCGGATGGGGATCCTCCCCGAGTTCAACACCGCCATCAACAAGATGGGGGTGATGATCGGCGAGATATCGCTCGCCTTCCTGGACAAGGAAGACTATCTGCTGCCCGACAAGCGCTATACGGTCCGCGAGATCTGGGACAAGGGCGTCCAGAAGTACTTCGGCAAGGAGTACACCATGGACCGTCTCGACAAGGACGGGCTGATCGTCACCCGGCAGGCCCCCGCCGAATGCTACAACACCGGCTATTACGCCAAGGGCGTGACGCGCTTCCCGTTCTATTTCGAGCGGCTCAAGCGGAGCGGCGACGGGCTGCGCAAGTTCTTCGCCGCCCACAAGGACAAGATCTACCTGGGCGACGACTGGGACGCCGAACAGCACCTCGCCTATTTCGAGCCGGTGATCCACTGGCGGCCCAACACCGTTAACAAGGTCAAGGAGGGCGACAAGTACGACCTGACCACGCTCACCTACAAGACCGCGTGGAGCCCGTTCCGGATCGGCGGTGTCGACCAGTTGCCGATCCTCAACAAGACCGCCATGGATCTGGACCCGACCTACGGAACCATCACGCTGAATACCGCCACCGCCGAAAAGAAGGGCCTGAAGTCCGGCGATATGGTGGTGGTGGAGACCGCCGACGGCCAGATCTCCGGCAAGCTGTATTGCACCGAACTGCTGCATCCCCGGGTCATCGGCGTCGCCGGCTCGCTCGGTCGGCTGGTCAACACGCTCGGACCGCTCGCGGCCACGTTCCCCCACTACAATCGAATCACCACCGCGAAGACCACGGAGCTGGACCCGATATCGGGCGGCGTCGCCAACGCCCGTCCGGCCCGGATCTACAAGCAAGGTTGAGGTGCACCATGAAACTGGCAATGATCATCGATCTTCGGCGGTGTTTCGGCTGCAACAGCTGCACGGTTGCCTGCAAGCAGGCGAACGCCACGCCGCCCGACACCTACTACACCAAGGTCCTGTACTCGGAGACCGGCAAGTTCCCCGACAGCAAACCGGTGTATTTCCCGGTGTTGTGCAATCACTGCGACGAGGCGCCCTGCGTCGCAGTCTGTCCGACCAAAGCCTCGAAGAAACTTCCGGACGGCACCGTCCAGATCACCGCGTCCGAGTGCATCGGCTGCAAGCTGTGCATCGCAGCCTGCCCCTACGGAGCTCGTTTCTTCAACGACCAGGAGAACCCGACCTATTGGGGCGACAAGGGACAGATGTCGAACGAACAGGCCCGGGCCGGCGAGCACCGCGTCCGCACGGTCGACAAGTGCACGTTCTGCGACCAACGACGCGCCAACAACATGGCGCCGGCGTGCGTCGAGACCTGCCCGTCACAGGCCAGGATCTTCGGCGATCTCGATGATCCGCAGAGCGAGATCTCGAAGGTCTTCAAGAGCACGAATCCGAAACCGTACCTGCCGGAAAAGGGCACCAAACCGCGGGTGTTCTATATAAGAGAGACGTAACGGGTTCCGCCGCTCCACTCCGGTCGAGGAGTGGAGCGGCTCGGCCTATTCAACGCGAACAGGACATCAGGCATGCGAGATCGGGACCTCGGGGCGCGCACCGAGACGGCCGTACAGGCGGATACGGCGGCCTTCGCCGTCCTCTATGCGTTTTTCAACCGCATCCCCGACGAAGGCGTGGTGGAGGCTGCGTTGAGATTGACGCCGGCCGAGGTGGCCGACGACGAGGCCAAGTCGGCGCTGTCGCTGATTGCTTCCTACGCCGCCAGGACCGACGGCGAAAAAATCCTGGAGATGAGAAAGGATTGGACCAAGCTGTTTCGTGGTGTTTCACCGGATTACGGACCCAAGCCACCCTACGAGGCGCTGTATTCGGAGCGGGACGAACTCGAGGTGCTGTCGGGCCTGGCGAAGCTCTATGACGACCACGGCTACTGCTCATACCATGCCCTCGACAACCGCCTCGACTACATCGGCGTGGAGCTCGGATTCGCCATGGAGCTGGCGCTCGCCCGCGACCACGCCCTGCGCGACGGCGAACCGGAACAGCACGAGAAACACGGCCGGGCACTGGAGGCGTTCCTCGAGGCGCACCCGGCCAGGTGGTTCGGGAAATTCCACGCCAACGCGGTCCCGCATGCCGCGACCGACTTCTACCGCGGCGTCCTGGATCTCACCCGCCGCGTCTGCTGCTGACCGGGCCGGCGCACGCGCCCCGCTCCCGCGATTTGGCCGCGCAACGGCCGCGGCGGCCGGTCGCCCTGGCGATCGACCCGTTTCGAACGTCTATCCCTGAGGTCGCGTGAGCCGCTCGACCAGCCCGCCGGCGTCCTCCGGCAGCCGGAGGTCGAAATGCTCCAGCAGCGCCGATGCGAATTCCGCCTGCGAAAGGGTGCGGGTCACCGGCGGACGATCGAGATGATGAACCGTCAGCCGGTTGTCGAACACGGTGTATCGACGGCGGACGGCGCAGCGCGACACCAGCAGGTGGTTGGTGAAGACGACGCCGGGATTGGTCGCGTTGAACCAGTTGTAGACCTCGTAATCGTCGGCGCGGGCCTGCTGCAGGGACAGCTGATACACCGGGGTCCACGCCGCCCCATAGGGCTTCATCTGCAGTTGAAATTCGTCCCCGACCGGGACCAGCCGATAGGGTTCGAGGGCCGTCGGTTGTTCGACCCCGGGCTCCAGCCGCAACGGCGCCGGTGGCTGCGCCCCGCCGAAGCCGACATCGGCGATCCATCGCCCGTCGGGGCCGAGATCGACCAGCAGGACCATGTGGGTCCGCGGGCCCCGTTCGGGGTCCGGCTGCCGCCACTGGACCGCGGCGGCAAGCCCCGTCACGCTGAAACCCAGCGCGCGCAGCACATGCAGGAACAGGACATTGTGCTCGTAGCAGTATCCGCCGCGGCGCCGGACCAGGAACTTGTCGGTGATCGCGGCAAGGTCGAGCGACACCGGCCGCCGCATCAGCGGATCGAAATTCTCGAACGGAATGGCGATGACGTGGTGCGCCAGCAACCCCGCCAGCGTGTCGAGCGTCGCCGCCGACGACCCCGCATAGCCGATGCGGGCGAAATACGCTGCGAGGTCCATTCGCTCCCGCCTCCGCTTGTCCATTCGTCACCCGAACCCCGGTTGCGGCCGGTACCGCCTGGAGCGTGACCGAGGACCGACCGGGTTCGTCGACGGGACGCACCCAGGCCCCACAGCCGCTGCTCGGGCGTTTGGGGATCGGTAATATCTTACCGATATCGGAATCCCGCTCCGCCTGGGACCACCAATGCGTTCCGCCCGCCTTGAAATAGCCGGTTGGCGCACGGCACGCCACCGGGTTCGTTTTGCACGGCTGCCGCCGATGCGGGAAATTTTGAAAAATACCCGCATGTGGAGCGGTGGCCGCGACATCGAGTTTGTTTTGCAGAACTGCATGTTTTGCGAGTGATTTCCGGTATTGCTCGCAATCGGATGTTTTCGGCCGGCACACGCTGTCGGCGCGCATCGCGGTGCGCCGTCCGACCAATCGTTCCCGGTGCCGAAGTCCGTCGCTGTGACCATGGGCGTGCTCGCATGCGCCGCCGCCATTACAGGCCTTTCGACCGGGGTTGGAAACAGCCGCCGCCGGTTTTCACGGCAAACCACCGGTTTCCACCGCGTCGCGGGTGTTCGGCCCCGCATGCCGCGCGGCCCGCAACCCTCATGGCGAGGAACCCGCCGCGGGTGTCTCGAACCCTCATGGTGAGGAACCCGCGCAGCGGGTGTCTCGAACCATGAGGCCCCAGGCCGTGCGGCCCCGGCCTTCAACCTCCGGGCCTCACCCTTCGAGACGGCCGCGACGCGGCCTCCTCTGGGTGAGGATCAAAGCTTTTGAAACACGGGCTTGCGCCACTCGGGCTTCGTCTTTGGGGACGGAGCAACACTCTTGACTTCGCTACGTCACCAAGCGGCGCAGGCCATCCCGCAGCGTGCCGAAGCTGGGCGACCTATTGCGATCCGGATCAAGCAGGGGGCCGATCTTCTCCGCCCACGCGCATTTGATCTGGCCAGACAATTACACTACGAACTCCGAATTATGTTATGCAATAATGCCAACGCCCATGGCCGCACAAACATTACCGTAAATCCACCGGACTGAGGTCCGCTGGCACGCCAAGGTATTCGCCCCGCCACCCGCGTCCATGAGATCGTCACAGGCCGCCGCGCTGTTTCGGCCGACACCGCGGAGCGGCTGGCCCGCCGCTTCGGCGGCGATGCCGGGCGCTGGCTCGCCCTTCAGGCTACCCACGATCTGAAAACACTGCCGGCGCGTGCCGAGATCCGGCGGCAGGTGAGGCCGCGCGCCGGCGCGGCCTGATTTCTGTAGAGCAGAACCTGCGTACCAAAGATTGGCAAACGGCGCGGATTTGTGCTGACGCTCAAAGATTGACACCCTGTATCTAATCGGATACAAACGGCGCATGACCTATCTGGTGCAGCAGACGGGGTCTTTTGCGCGGTGGCACAGGGGCCTGCGCGATCTGCGGGCGCGCGTGGCGATTGCGCGCCGGGTGGAACGAGCCGCCGCCGGAAACCTGGGCGACGTGAAGTCGGTCGGCGGCAGCGTGTCGGAAATGCGCGTCGACATCGGGCCGGGTTACCGGCTGTACTTCACCATGCGCGGCGAGACGATCGTGATCCTGCTCGCCGGTGGCGACAAACGAACACAGGCCGGCGACATCAGGCGGGCGAAGAAACTGGCAAGCGAGGTGTAAAACATGGCATCCAAGAAAAAGGCAAAGTTGATCGCGTTTGATATCGCCGAGCACCTGGATAGCCCGGAGGCAATCGCCGAGTACCTGACGCAGGTCCTCGCCGACGGCGACAGCGACGAGTTTCTGCGCGCGCTCGGGCATATCGCCAAGGCGCGAGGCATGGCGCAAATTGCTGCGGAAACCGGGCTTGGGCGCGAAAGCCTGTACAAGGCGCTCGCGCCCGGCGCACAGCCACGTCACGCCACGATCACGAAGATCACGCGGGCGCTGGGGGTGAAGCTGATCGCCGTGCCCGCCTGATATCTTCGCCACGCTCGCCGACGCCGCCAGCCTCGCCGGTATTATTTCCCTCAATGTACTTTGTTGCTTTGTATGTCTGTTTTGATTGCTTGATGTCACAATACATAAATCATAAAAGGGTCTTCCGGGAATCGAGTGGGTGATACGAGACCGTCATAGCGCCGGAAGCGCCTGTGGACAGGGGCTTTACGGCGCTTTGGAAACGCCGGAAATCC
>JAVBUK010000058.1:0-3333 GCA_031555345.1 Xanthobacteraceae bacterium
CTGGCGCGGGCGCTGCGCTCGGCGCTGGCGATTGATCCGCGGGCGAAGGACGAGGTGCCTTCGACCAAGGGCGCGCTCGGGGGCTGATGCCGTCGAGCCGCCGCCGCAACCGAATCGATGATCGCGAGAGGACGGCATGGCTGTCTACACCGTATTTGAACCGCCGCTGCGGACCCGTTCGGCGGGCCCGCAAGGCAACGCGGCGGAGCAGGTGGAACGCTTCGTGTTCCTGCGCGACGGGTTTTCCTGGGGGGCCTTTCTGTTCGGGCCGTTGTGGCTGCTCTATCGGCGGCTGTGGATCGCGCTGGTCGGCTACGTGATCCTGATGTCGGCGCTGCACATCGGCCTGATCGCCGCCCGGGTCGGGTCCGACGCCCAGTTGCTGGTCAATATCGTGGTCGCGCTGCTCCTCGGGTTCGAGGCCGTCACATTGCGCCGCTTCACCCTCGCGCGCCGCGGCTGGCGCGAAATCGGTATCGTGACCGGGGATGATCACGAATATGCCGAACGTCGCTTTTTCGATGCCTGGATCGGTGAAAGAAGAGGCGCGGGCGAAGAGACGTCCGCTGTCGTCACGACGACGATCGGGCGGTCGTTCCCCTCTTCGTCGGAGGTCATCGGATTGTTCCCGGCGCCCGGAGGCGGGCGATGACGGTCGCCATCGTCGACTACGGCTCCGGTAATCTGCACTCCGCCGCCAAAGCGTTCGAGCGCGCGGCGCGGGACTGCGGGCATCACCAGCCGATCGTGGTGACGCACGATCCGGACGCGGTCCGACGCGCCGATCGGGTGGTGCTGCCGGGCGTCGGCGCCTTTGCGGATTGTCGCCGCGGGCTCGACGCGGTCGACGGCATGGTCGAGGCGCTGACCGAGAGCGTCGGCCGCAACGCCCGCCCGTTTCTCGGCATCTGCGTCGGCATGCAGCTGATGGCGGAGCGCGGCCGCGAATACGTCGTCACCGAAGGGCTGGGGTGGATTGCCGGAGAGGTCGATCGCATCGCGCCGTCCGACCCGCGGCTCAAGATTCCCCATATGGGCTGGAATACCCTGCGCCCGCTCGACCGTCACCCGCTGCTCGCCGGCATTCCACTCGGCCCGGAGGGGCTGCACGCCTATTTCGTGCATTCCTACGCGCTCGAGGTCGCCGATCGCCGCGATCTCGTCGCCCAGGCGGATTACGGCGGGCCGGTCACCGCGATCGTCGGCCGCGACACCATGGTGGGCACCCAGTTCCATCCGGAAAAGAGCCAGCGGCTGGGTCTCGCCCTGATCGCCAATTTCCTGCAATGGACGCCGTGACGGTTCCACCGACCCGTACGGTCCCGCCGGTTGCGGTCGCCCGAATCGACCGCGAGGAGTTTTTCGCGTGATCCTCTTCCCTGCCATCGATCTCAAGGACGGCTTGTGCGTGCGCCTCGAACAGGGCGACGTCGGGCGCCTGACGGTGTTCAACCGCGATCCGCCCGCACAGGCGGCCGCATTCGAGACCGACGGTTTCGAGTATCTGCACATCGTCGATCTCGACGGGGCGTTTTCGGGCAAGCCGATGAATGCCGCCGCGGTCGAAAGCATCCTCGCGGCGGTGACGATCCCGGTGCAGCTCGGTGGCGGCATCCGCGATTGCGCGACGGTCGAAGCCTGGCTGGCCAAGGGCATCACCCGCGTCATCATCGGTACCGCGGCGGTGCGCGACCCGCGGTTCGTCAAACAGGTCGCGCGCGACTATCCGGGCCGCGTCGCGGTCGGGCTCGATGCCCGCGACGGCAAGGTCGCGGTCGAGGGTTGGGCCGAGACCTCCGACCTCGCGGTGCTGGAGATCGCCAGGCGGTTCGAAGACGCCGGGGTCGCGGCGATCGTCTATACCGACATCTCCCGCGACGGGCTGCTGACCGGGCTCAACCTCGATGCCACCATCGCGCTCGCCGACGCCATTTCGATCCCGGTGATCGCTTCGGGCGGGCTGGCATCGATCGCGGACGTCGAACAGCTGTCGGCCCAGCGGGCAAGGAAGCTCGAAGGCGCGATCGCCGGGCGCGCGCTTTATGACGGCCGGCTGGATCCCAAGCAGGCGTTGCGGGCGGTTCGCGCCGGACGCACGGGGTGAGACATGTTCAAGGTCCGCGTCATTCCCTGCCTCGACGTCAAGGACGGCCGGGTCGTCAAGGGCGTCAAATTCGTCGATCTGATCGATGCCGGCGACCCGGTGGCCGCGGCGATCGCCTAGGACGCGGCGGGTGCCGATGAGCTCTGCTTCCTCGACATCGCCGCCAGCCACGAAAACCGCGGCACCATTCTCGACGTGGTGCGCCGTACCGCGGAGGCCTGCTTCATGCCCCTCACCGTCGGCGGCGGCGTGCGCACGGTCGACGACATCCGCATCCTGCTGGCGTCGGGGGCCGACAAGGTCTCGATCAACACCGCGGCGGTGGACCGGCGGGCTTTGGTCAACGAGGCGGCGGAAAAGTTCGGCGACCAGTGTGTCGTGGTGGCGATCGATGCCAAGAACGTGGCGAAGCCGGGAGAGCCGGACCGCTGGGAGATCTTCACCCATGGCGGCCGCAATCCGACCGGGCTCGACGCCGTTGCGTATGCCGAGGAGGTGGTCGCGCTGGGGGCCGGCGAGATTCTCCTCACCTCGATGGATCGCGACGGTACCCGGCAAGGGTTCGACATCGCCCTCACCCGCGCCATCTCGGACGCGGTGCGGGTGCCGGTGATCGCTTCCGGGGGCGTCGGCACGCTCGACCATCTGGTCGCGGGTGTGCGTGATGGTCACGCCAGTGCGGTGCTGGCGGCCTCGATCTTTCACTTCGGCGAGTTCACCATCCGGGCCGCCAAGGAACACATGGCCCGGGCCGGCCTGCCGATGCGGCTTGATCCGTAAAACTCCGCAGGTTGGTGTGATCCCGGTTGGTCGTATAGAAGCCCCTGCCCGACCGTGCCGGCGCGGCCGACGACACGAGTGTGGTGGATTTGACGTTCGTACGGAGCAGGCTGCAAACGGAACCAAACGCCGGAGCCGGGACACCAGCCAACCGATCGCGACAACCATTCGGCGATAATTCCCGGACCGCGCCTGAAACTTGGTGTAAGTTACCGGTATGACAAGCTTTTCGGTCCATGATTTGGAACACCGGGTGGCCGATCGTGCGGCGGTGAGCGCCGAGGTATCCTATACCCGAAGACTGCTCGACAAGGGTGTGGCGCATTGTGCCCAAAAGCTTGGCGAGGAGGCGGTGGAGACGGTTCTGGCGGCGGTCGGCGACGACCGCGATCACCTGATCGCCGAATCCGCGGACCTCATCTATCACCTGCTGGTGGTGCTGCGGGCGC
>JAVBUK010000514.1:0-6072 GCA_031555345.1 Xanthobacteraceae bacterium
AAACGCGGCAGCGACGATATTATCCAAGGCCGGCGGTACTGTCACCGCACCGCGGCTGCGGCGAACACCTTCCCGAACAGGTGACCGGTCGGCTCGCCCGGGTCCGACGTTCGGTGCCGCCTGCAGCCCGCGCGGCACGAAACGCCGGAACCGCAAAGGACACTGGCAACTCCATGATGCCTGCGTGGTTTTGGATTCGACGGTGCGAGGAAGAGCGCGCCGCACGTGCGATCGGAACGTCACCTCCGCCACACTGGCCGCGGCTGCGGCCGTGACCCGCACAGGCCGCCCACCCGGCCGACGGGATGCCTTTGTTCGGCTTCAGCGGGCCTGCGCTGCGTTGGAAAGATCGCGCCAGTCCCGCGCCGGCGGCGGACAGGGCGGCTGATATTCGGCGATCGCGGTCAGTTGATCGGCATCCAGCAACCGGAGCGAGGCGCCCCGGATGTCGAGCAGGCCGTCGCGCCGCAACTGCTGCAGCGTCCGGTTGATGTGGACGATGCTCAAGCCGAGCGCGTCGGCGAGGATTTCCTGCGTCAGCGGCAGCGGGCTGGAGACGCCGTCGACCAGGCCAACCGCGGCCGAGCGGTGATTGAGCTCCAGCAGCAGGCTCGCCACCCGTTCGTAGGCGGTCTGCCGGCCGAGCCGGACGAGATGATTGAGCAGGTATCCCTCGTGCATGCTCTGCAGACTGACCAGCGCCGACGAAATCCCGGGGAATTGATGCGGCGCGGCCAGAACCAGATCGCGCACGAACGTGACGTCGGCGATGGTGCCGGACTTCAGAACGACCGCGGTCGTCTGCGCGATCGCCGTCGGCCGGCTCCAGGCGCCGAGCAGGTCGCCGGGCAGTGCGAAACCGAAAATCTGTCGCCGGCCGTCCGACAGGATGCGTTGCTGGCAGGCCCATCCGGAAACCAGCAGCGTGACGCGGTTGAGACGATCGCCCTCGGCGAACAGCTGACTGCCGGCGGTGGCCCCCTCGACATTCGCGCAGGCGCTGCGAACCAGATCGGCCTCGTGCGGCAAAAAGTCGGCGAGCTGAGACAATCGCCGCAGCAACAGGGCGCCGTCGGCGCTTCCAGCCCTGCGGCCTGAATAAGAGCTGACCGGCATCCGCAACTCGAGTTTTCGCAAAAGGACCAGGAAGAAATGTTGCAGCGGCGACTTTGTTCCAACACCGGCGCGCGCGGCACGGGCCGGCGCAGGCCGCCCGACCGGCGAAAAATTTTCCCGCGGAGGGAACCGCGCTCGCGGCTTGCCGATTGGCGGTGCGAGGGCGATGCAAACCGGCGTCGCGTGGCGCGCGGCGGTGCCGACCGTGACGGGGGCAGGAGCGCACCGCAAAGCGGCGAACGACCCGACCTCGCCACCGTGGTTTGCTGCCGTCAATGAAGAACAACCATAATGGCTGTTCCAGCGAGGCCAGAGGAGAACTCCTATGTGCGACTATAGCTTGGAGTACGTCGCAAACCGACCCGCTGCAGTCGGCGACAAGCTGGTCACGACGAAGTTCACCAATTCGATCACGCGGGGATTCACCGAAGTCGGCGAGCCCGACGTCGCGGTCTGCCTGATGCCCGGCACCGAGCTGGCGTTCGACCGCGACGTGGAATGCGTCCAGGCCCTCGGCCTGCTGCCGAGCCGGAAGATCCGGGAGCGGGTGGCGCGGTTCCGCGAGGTGAACGTGGAGAACCTGCACGAGCATCATGATGCTCTCGAATTCCCCAACGGACAGGTCGTGCTGCTGACACGCCTGGTCGAGGGACAGGTCGCCACCGTCCTCCAGCTGCCCGCGAGCGCCGAAGAGAAGACGGTCGAAACCCGGCAACCGCAACAACCGGCGCCGATCCGACAGGAAAGCCGGATCGCGTTCGTTCCCTGACCCCTGCCGCCACCGTGCGAGGGCCGTCGGCGTCGCCCGGCGGCCCTCTTTCGTACGCCGTCCGCCGGCTGATCCGCGGAGGATCGCTTCGCGTCGGCGCCAGGAGCGCCGGGCGACCGTACCGGGCGACCCGGATGCCGGGCGATCCGCGGGGCCGGGCGATCCGCGGGGCCGACCAACCGGTTTTCGTATTGCACCGGCGCCGAAGCCGGGCGGGTCGTCTTTCTTCATCCCCGCGAACCTCTCGACGGTTTGCGAGTTGACGACGGGCGACAAGACATTCCAGGCGGGTTGTTCATGGCTTTTCGCGATCGTCACAAGATTGCGGGCAGGCTCGCCCGCGCCAAAGGACGGGGACTGATCTCCGACTATCTCGTCAGTTGGCGCGGACGCGGCGGCCGTCTCGAGCCCAAGGTGACGGTCTGGCGCGATGCCGGCGTCATGTCGGGCGAGCTGCGCGACCGGCTGGTCCGATCGCTCGCCGGGCTCGTTCGCTCCGGGCACATACTCGTCTTGGACGACCCCCTGCGGCCGGACTGAGACGTTCCGGCGCGGTGGCGTCGCCCGCCTCTGGCGGGCGGACCAGGCGGATGGCGCGCACCTGATCCTCGTCGCTCAGCTGACCCGCGGAGACCGGCATGCAACCTCCCATCATCGAGATCGCGTTTCACCAAATCGACGGCTCGGCGTGGGCCCAACGGGAAATTCGCGCGCGCATCGCCGACCTCGAGCGGATCTACGACCGCCTCACGGCGTGCCGCGTGCGCGTCATCCGCCGCGCCGCCAACAACGCCGGCACGATTCCACCGGTGGTCCGGATCGAACTCGGAATCCCCGGCGGCACCGACCTGATCGTCAGCCACGAGCCGGAACATCTCCAACGCAAGTACCAGCGCCCGGCGTTGCGCCACGCCATCAACGAAGCGTTCCGCATCGCCGAGCGTCGGCTGGTGGACATCAAGACCAACCGCGAAGGACGCACCAAGACGGTGCATCACGACACGCCGAACCAGTTGCTCGGACAGGTCGTGGAGCTCCATCCCGACGACGATTTCGGCTTCCTGATCACCGCCGCGGGCGGGCTGTTGTACTTTCACCGCAACGGCATGCTGTCGGGCGACTTCGATTCCCTGAAACGGGGGAGCGCCGTCTACTACGTCGAAAGCGTCGGCGATACCGGGCCGATCGCCACCAAGGTCCGCGTGCGGCCCAGCCAGCAGGCGTAAGGCGCCCGTCGAACCGGCGCCCAGCCGGCCGATCCGCGCCCGGATCGGCTCCGGTCGGACCGAAACCCTCAGACCGAAACACTCGGCAGTCCGGCCAGCGCCACGGCGAGTTCCTTTTCGTCGTAGTTCTGATCGACCAGCTTGCCGTCGTAGTAGTTGATGTAGGCCTGCATGTCGAAATGGCCGTGGCCCGACAGACCGAAGACGATCGTTTCGCTCTTCCCTTCCTGCTTGCAGCGCAAGGCTTCGTCGATCGCACAGCGCACCGCGTGCGTCGACTCCGGCGCCGGCACGATGCCCTCGCAGCGCGTGAACATGACGCCGGCCTCGAAGCAGGCCTTCTGGTGGAAGGCGCGCGCCTCGATCAGGCCGAGCTGGTAGGCGTGGGAGACCATCGGCGCCATGCCGTGATAACGCAACCCGCCGGCGTGGAAGCCCGGCGGAATGAAGGTCGAGCCGAGCGTATGCATCTTCACCAGCGGCGTGAGGTGCGAGGTGTCGCCATAGTCATAGGCGTACTTGCCGCGCGTGAGCGTCGGACACGCCGCCGGCTCGACCGCGATGATGCGCCGCTTGCGGCCGCCCCGCAGCTCCAGCCCGATGAACGGGAACGCCAGGCCGGCGAAGTTCGAGCCGCCGCCGGCACAGGCGATGACGATGTCGGGATCGTCGCCCGCCATGGCGAACTGCTCGATCGTCTCCTGGCCGATGACGGTCTGGTGCAGCATGACGTGGTTGAGCACCGAGCCGAGCGCGTACTTCACCCGAGGGTCCTTGACGGCGAATTCGACCGCCTCCGAAATGGCGATGCCGAGCGAACCGGGCGTGTCGGGATGCTGCGCCAGGATGGCACGGCCGGCCTCGGTCTCGGTCGACGGCGACGGCAGGCAGCGGGCGCCGTAGGTCTCCATCAGCGCACGGCGATACGGCTTCTGGTCGTAGGACACCCGCACCTGAAAGACGGTGACGTCGAGGTCGAACAGCGCCCCGGCGAACGCCAGCGAGGCGCCCCATTGCCCGGCACCGGTCTCGGTGGACAACCGCTTGACCCCCACCTGCTTGTTGTACCAGGCCTGTGCAACCGCCGTGTTCGGCTTGTGCGAGCCGCCGGGCGAGACGCCTTCGTTCTTGTAGTAGATCTTCGCCGGCGTATCGAGCTTCTGTTCGAGACGGCGCGCGCGGATCAGCGGCGAGGGGCGCCACATGCGGAACACGTCGCGAATCGGCGCGGGAATCTCGATGTAACGCTCGGTGGAGACCTCCTGGAGAATCAACTCCATCGGGAACAGCGGCTCGAGATCGGACGGCCCGACCGGCTTCTTCGTAACGGGATGCAGAACAGGCGGCAGGGCCTTCGGGAAATCCGCGGCCAGGTTGTACCAGGCCTTCGGAATATGCGTTTCGTCCAAGACGTACTTCACCTGTTCACTCACCTGATAGTCCCCCTGCTCGTGGGTGGATAAACGGGGCGGCGCCAAGGCGATCGGCCTTCCTCGCCCGGTCCGGCGGGACGATACACGAGGAGCCGAGGCGTGTGAACTCGACCGCTGGGCGGGCACCGGCCCCGACACGCCGCCGATCCGCGACGCCGAGACGCGGTTCGCTACTTTGCGCTTTTCTTTTCGACCTGCTCCAGCATGGACCGCAGCCGAACGACCTCGCTGCCCAGTTGGTCGAGCCTGCCTTTGGTGTCGGCGAGCGTCGCGGCCTGGTCACGCAACCGGGCCTGCGCGACGGCGTCGCGCTTCTTGATCAAGCCATGCAGAAACTCGACATTGGCCTGCAGACAGCCGAGCTTCTTGTCCGTTCCGCTGGTCTTTGCGCAGTCCTCCAGCCCGACGATGTCCTGGGCATGGGCGTCCTGGGCACAGACCGGCGAGATCACCGACAGGATCGCGATCAGCACGGCTATCCTGGGCATGGCGCCTCCATTCATGCACATGCGGCGGCGGGGCGCCGGCCCGGTGCGGCGGAATCACCGCCGCCGGAGCCGGCCGACACCGCCCAGGCAACCGCAGCGCAACGTCGACATTCGCGATCAGGCCGGCACGCAGGTTCCCGGCACCGGGCATACCGTGGCGCACTGCGGCCGGTCGAAACTGCCTTTGCACTCCTGGCACTCGGCCGGATCGATCTCATACATCTCGTTCTTCAGCGAAATGGCCGAATTCGGGCATTCGTCCTCGCAGGCACCGCAGACGGTGCATTTGGACGACACGATCTTGTAGGCCATGCTCTCTCCTTGTCGAATACCGCCTCGGCGGCGCGCCTCGAGGAACCACGCCTACGAAGCCATCACGTCTGACATGCCCCGAACCACCGAGTCGATCGCGGTCTCGCGCTCGGCGACCGAGTCTTCGTACTGGCGCCGCAACGCCTCGAGCTCGCTGCGGTGTGCGGCATCGATCTTCGCGACATGAACACCGGCCAGATACTGCAAGGTGCGCCAGTTCCTGCGGCGCTCCTCGACCAGTTGGACCAGCGTCGCCGCCACCTCCAGCCTGATCAGTTTCCTGTCGTCGTCGGTCGCGTGGATGAACGGCGTCTTGCCGGTGCGCTCGGCGACCGGAAGCTCGATATACTGGTGGACCGGCACCCCGTCGGCATCGGCCGCCAGCGGCCGGAACTGCTTCTTGAAACGCGTCTCCTTGGCGGCGAAATCGGCCGGCGTGAACGGCACTTCGAGCATCTTGACCGCGCCGTCCTCGACATGCTCGATCGACGTCGTCGCCCAGTCCTTGGTGGGATCGGGATTGCCGTCGACCGAGAAGCGACCGCGGAGACCGCTGCCAGCCCGCGGATCGTGCACGAACACCGGGTTCATCCGGCTGTCCACCGCCATCCGGGCGTGGGCCCGCGCCGCCGCGTCGGCGATGCCGTGCTCGGCCTGGCACGGCGTGTAGACGTCGAGCACCGCCGGCGAGGTGTTGTGGCTCATGAACGCCATGACGTTCTTCATGA
>JAVBUK010000449.1:0-4043 GCA_031555345.1 Xanthobacteraceae bacterium
CTGCCGGTACAGACGCATCCGGTGCCCGCGGGCGCAATAGTGTGAGCCCGCTGGGGAGTGGGCCCGCTGGCGCAGATCGAGTTTGCCAATACGGTTGACCGACACCGGGGTGCGGACATGGACCCCGGAAGGCGGTGGGCGCCGTTTGGCGGGGGCCGTAGTCCTATCGACGGCCTGCCGGTCGCTGGCGAGTTCGACCTGGATCCGTGGGAGCGTGCCGGGAGACGAGACCTGCCGGGTGCGATTGATTCGCCAAACCGGGCCGCGCGGCCCGGTTCCGGGCGCAAGACCCGGGCGGCTGACATAGCCAGCCGCCTCGATACCGGACCGCAACGGTCCGGACGGATTGGAGTCGGGCCAGAACAGTTGCCGCCCCACCGCTGTCGGTGACGGCAGGTTCGGCACGGCCCGTGACCGCAACGACGGGTGCATACCTTGACGTGGGTGAAATGCCGCAAATGGCCGGAGTGCCCCTGACCATGAGGGCTCTCCTGTTGTCGCTCGCCGACTTCGCCGCGACCGGCCTGCGGCCGCGCTCGGCCCTGTCCCGGGCGATCGTGTGCGCGCTCGTCATCAAGCTCGTCGTCGTCGTGTCGATGAAGCTGTTCTTCTTCTCCGGCGATGCGAGACCGGTGATCGATGAAGCGGCGATGTCGCGGATCATCGGTCCGGCCGCGCAAGTGTCGAAATGAAAGGACGAAACCATGGAGTTCGACCCGGTAGCCTTGGCGCGGCTGCAGTTCGCGATGACCGCGCTCTATCATTTCCTGTTCGTGCCGTTGACGCTCGGCCTGTCCTTCCTGCTTGCGATCATGGAGAGCGTCTATGTGATGACGGGTCGCGAGATCTGGCGCGACATGACCAAGTTCTGGGGCAAGCTGTTCGGCATCAACTTCGCCATGGGGGTCGCCACCGGCATCACCATGGAGTTCCAGTTCGGCACCAACTGGGCCTACTACTCGCATTACGTGGGTGACATTTTCGGCGCCCCGCTGGCGATCGAGGGCCTGATGGCGTTCTTCCTCGAATCGACGTTCGTGGGGCTGTTCTTCTTCGGTTGGGATCGCCTCAGCAAGCTCGGTCATCTGACCGTGACCTGGCTGGTCGCCATCGGTTCCAACCTGTCGGCGCTGTGGATCCTGATCGCCAACGGCTGGATGCAGTATCCGGTCGGCGCCGCCTTCAATCCCGACACCATGCGGATGGAGCTGACCTCGTTCTGGGACCTGCTCTTCAACCCGGTGGCGCAGGCGAAGTTCGTCCACACGGTCGGTGCCGGCTACGTCACCGGGGCGATTTTCGTGCTGGCGATCGCCGCCTACTACCTGCTCAAGGGCCGCCACAAGGCCTTCGCGCAGCGCTCGATCATCGTCGCTTCGGCGTTCGGGCTCGCCTCCTCGCTGTGCGTCGTTGTGCTCGGCGACGAGAGCGGCTATTCGGTGTCGGAAAATCAGAAGATGAAGCTCGCGACCATCGAGGGCATGTGGAAGACGGAAGCCGCGCCCGCGGGCCTGACCATCTTCGGCATCCCCGACACCGCCAAGCGGGAGACCCGCTACGAGGTGAAGATCCCGTGGCTGCTCGGCCTGATTTCCACGCGCTCGTTCTCCGAGAAGCTGCCCGGCATTCTGGACCTGGTCGACCGCGCCGAAGCGCGGATCAGGAACGGCCTGGCCGCCTACGACGCTCTCGAGCGGCTGAAACAGAACCGCGACGACCAGACCGCGCGGACCCAGCTCCAGGCCACGGTCGCCGACCTCGGCCACGCGTTGCTGCTGAAGAAGTACGTCGCCGATCCGCGCACGGCCGACGATCAAACCATCGCCAAGGCCGCCTTCGACACGGTGCCGCAGGTCGGCCCGCTGTTCTGGACCTTCCGCATCAGGGTGGGCCTCGGGTTCTCCTTCATCGTCTTGACCGGCTTGGCGTTCTGGTATGCGTCCCGACGCGACTTCTCGCGGCGGTGGTTCCTCAGGATGATGGTGGTCTCGCTGCCGCTGCCCTGGGTTGCCGCCGAACTCGGCTGGTTCGTCGCCGAGTACGGGCGACAGCCGTGGGCGATCGACGGCGTCCTGCCGACCTTCCTGGGGGTGTCGTCGGTGTCGGCCGCCCAGGTCCTGTTCACGCTGACGGGCTTCATCGTGTTCTATTCGTCGCTTCTGGTGGTCGATGTGATGCTGATGCGCAAATACATCGCGATGGGACCGGCAGCCGCGCTGGGACTCGGGCCCGCCTCCGCAACCGCCGTTCCGGCCGAGTGAGGGAGAAGCGGTCATGAGCATTCCTGTCGACTATGAAATCCTGCGTGTGATCTGGTGGCTGTTTCTCGGCGTGCTGCTGATCGGCTTCGCCATCATGGACGGGTTCGATCTCGGCGTCGCCGCGCTGCTGCCCTACGTGGCGCGCTCCGACATCGAACGCCGTGTCGCCATCAACACCATCGGGCCGGTGTGGGACGGCAATCAGGTGTGGCTGATCCTCGGTGGCGGGGCGATCTTCGCGGCCTGGCCGCCGATCTACGCGGCGTCGTTCTCGGGATTCTACATCGCCATGTTCCTGGTGCTGGCGACGCTGATCCTGCGGCCGGTCGGGTTCGAGTTCCGCAACAAGATCGCCGATCCGCGCTGGCGGGCGTTCTGGGACTATGCGCTGTGCGCCGGCGGCGTGGTGCCGGCCCTGGTGTTCGGGGTCGCGTTCGGCAACCTGCTGCAGGGCGTGCCGTTCCGCATCGATACCGACCTGCGGATACTGTACGAGGGGGGCGGCTTGTTCGAGCTGCTCAATCCGTTCGGTCTGCTGTGCGGGCTCGTCTCGCTCGCCATGCTGACGACGCACGGCGCGGTCTATCTCACCGTCAAGTCGGACGGCGTGGTCAAGGAACGGGCGGCCGCCTACGTGAAAACCGGCACGCTGGTCACCGTCGCGCTGTTCGTGCTCGCCGGCATTTGGGTGGCGTTCGGCATCGACGGCTATGCCATAACCAAGACCATCGCGGGCGACGGACCGTCCAATCCGCTGATCAAGACGGTGGCGCGCCAGTCCGGACAGTGGCTCGCCAACTACAAGGCGCAGCCCTGGACCATCGCGGCGCCGGTCCTGGGCATCGCCGGGCCGTTGCTGGCGCTGCTGCTGACGCGGTCGCGCAAGGCCGGCTTTGCCTTCATCGTCAGCGGCATCGGCATTCTCGGCATCGTCGCCACCGCCGGGCTGAGCATGTTCCCGTTCCTGATGCCGTCGAACATCATGCCGGCGGCGAGCCTGACGGTGTGGGACGCCTCGTCGAGCCATCTCACGCTGTTCGTGATGCTGATCTGCACGCTCATCTTCCTGCCGATCGTGCTGATCTACACCGGGTTCGTCTATCGCGTGCTGCGCGGCGCGGTGACCACGCGGCAGATCGAATCGAACAGCGGCCACTTCTACTGAGGGTCATGACATGTGGTATTTCACCTGGGTCCTGGGAGTCGGGTTCGCCTGTGGCGCCGGCATTCTCAATGCGCTGTGGCACGAGCTGCACCTGCCTGACGAGCCGATCGGCTGACGACCCCGCCCTGAAATCCGGCCGATCCGTGGCGCGGTTCGGCCGGATTTGACCGGTGTCCGGCGCGATGTCGGCACCGGGCGATCCAGCGGATGGCGGAGCGCATGACCGCTCTCGCGGTCAACGGCGCGCGATCCCGTCCGAAAACCGGTCGCCGCCCTTCGGATGACGTTCTAAAACCCCTCGGCGGTGGCGCCGCGCGCGCGGCGGTCGGCGGCGCCGGTCAGGCCACGCGCCGTCACGGCGATCGAGTTGGCCGAACCCGACACCGGGCCGATGCGCACGTCGTGGCCGCGCGCCTTGAGGCCGCGCACGATCGACGCCGGCAACGTCTTCTCCACCACCACTTCGTCGGGTTGCCACTGGTGATGCACCCGTGGCGCCGAGACCGCGTCGGCGATCGCCTGCTTGAAGTCGACGGTATTGACGATGACTTCGAGCACGGCCGTGACGATGCGGCTGCCGCCCGGCGCCCCGGTCACCAGCACGACGCGGTCATCCT
>JAVBUK010000194.1:0-6966 GCA_031555345.1 Xanthobacteraceae bacterium
ATCTCCACCCCCTTCGGAGTAGCGGTTGATGACCAACTGGCCTGTGTACGCCCGCATCGAGGGGCCAATCGTCATGATTGGTCTCGGATCGATCGGAAAGGGTATGCTGCCGCTGATCGAGCGGCATTTCACCTTCGACAAGGCCCGCTTGGTGGTGATCGACCCCGACGACAAGAACCGCAGGCTGCTCGACGAGCGCGGCATCCGCTACATCCAGCAGGCGGTGACCAGGGAGAACTACCGTCACCTGCTGGCGCCGCTCCTGACCGAGGGTGACGGGCAAGGTTTTTGCGTCAATGTGTCGGTCGACACCTCCTCGCTCGACATCATGGAGCTGTGCAACGAGATCGGCGCGCTCTATGTCGATACCGTGAACGAGCCTTGGAAGGGTTTCTATTTCGACCCCAAGCTCGGGCCGGAGGGCCGGTCCAACTACGCGCTGCGCGAGGCCACCCTGGCGGCCAAGCGTCGGCGCAAGCCCGGCAGCCATACGTCGGTCTCCTGCTGCGGAGCCAATCCCGGCATGGTCTCGTGGCTGGTCAAGCAGGCGCTGGTCAACCTCGCCGGCGATCTCGGTCTCAAATTCCAGCCGCCGAAAACCCGCGACGAATGGGGCCGGCTCGCCAGGAAGGTCGGCGTCAAAGGCATCCACATCGCCGAACGCGATACCCAGCGCGCGATCAAGCCGAAGCCGCAGGGGGTGTTCGTCAATACCTGGTCGGTCGAGGGCTTCGTGTCGGAAGGCGTGCAGCCGGCCGAGCTCGGTTGGGGCACCCACGAAAAGTGGATGCCCAAGACTGCCCGCAAGCACAAGACCGGCTGTCAGGCGGCGATCTATCTGGAGCAGCCCGGCGCCGATACCCGCGTGCGGTCATGGACCCCGACCGCCGGGGCCCAATACGGCTTCCTGGTGACCCACAACGAGGCGATCTCGATCGCCGACTACCTGACCCTGCGCGACGGCCGCAAGGTGGTCTACCGGCCGACCTGCCACTATGCCTACCACCCCTGCAATGACGCGGTGCTGTCGCTGCACGAACAGTTCGGTCAGGCCGGCGTGGCCCAGGACGAGTTCTACATTCTCGACGAGCACGACATCGTCGACGGCATCGACGAGCTCGGCGTGCTGCTCTACGGCCACAAGAAAAACGCCTATTGGTTCGGTTCGCAGCTTTCGATCGAGGAGACGCGCCGGCTCGTCCCCTACCAGAACGCGACCGGGCTGCAGGTGACCTCGGCCGTGCTGGCCGGCATGGTGTGGGCGTTGGAGAACCCGAACGCCGGCATCGTCGAGACCGAGGAGATGGATCACCGCCGCTGCCTTGAGGTGCAGACGCCCTATCTCGGGTCGGTGGTCGGCCGGTACACCGACTGGACCCCGCTGACCGGTCGTCCGGGCCTGTTCGCCGAGGACATCGACAAACGCAATCCCTGGCAGTTCAAGAACGTGCTGGTCAGGTGAACCGACGTCCGGGCGGTCCGGTGCTCGGATCGGCCGGATTTGCTCCAGTGTCCCGGTTCCGACGTTCGTTTCCGTCTGCAGCCCGCTCGGTACCGGCGTCGGAACCGACAGGACACTGGCAGCGCCGAGCTGCTGGCGTGGTTTCGGACTTGACGGTCCGATGAAGTAGCTGGCCGCAAGCGCGATCGGAACGTCAAATCCACCACACGGGTCCGCATCAGCGGCGCGGCGGCTTGTTCGGCGAAAGGCCGGCGAGCCGCAGCGCGATGAGCGAGATGGTGACGCCCAGGAAGGCACCGGCGACGACGTCGCCGAGGAAATGGAAGTTCGCCCCGATCAGCCCGATCGTCACCGCGGCCACGGCCGCCGCGCATATCGGCCGCAGGCGCGGATAGCACACCCACAGCACGGTCGCGGCGGCGCAGATCGCCGCCGTATGGCCGGATGGAAATGCCGCATACCACTTGCCGTGCGGGGCGTGGAGAAAATTGAACCCGTAGGCGTTGTCGCGGATCAGCGACGGGTTGCCCTGAGTCCAGGTCTCGGGCCAGGTGCGGCCGAACAGCCGCTTGAGATGCGTCTCGACCAGCTCGGTGCCCAGAATGCTGAACCCGAACGTCACGGCGACTCGCTGCCAATAGGCCACCGGACCATCCGACAGCATCAGCGCGCCGGCGACCAGCAGCAGGAAGGTCGAGGTCACCGGCAGCACTTCGGGAATGTAGGTGAGCGGGATCCACAGCGCCTTGAGCGATGCGTGGTCGTGCACGAACCAGGAGACCGGCCGGTCGATCCAGGCATAGCAGGCCGCGACGGCAGCGGCCGTCAACCCGAACATGCACCACCACCGCAGCCCGCTCATGATCTGTCCCACGCGTCGTCGTGTTCTACGGGGTCGGACGCGGTCGAGGCAACGAATGGATTGGCGCGAAAGGCGGCGGTGCCGTCCGACAATGCCGCTCGTGTCCCGGTTCCGACGTTCGGTTCCGTCTGCAACCCGCTCCGGACGAACGTCGGAACCGAAAGGACACTAGCAACTCCATGATGCTGGTGCGGTTTTGGATTTGATGTGGCTGTCAGCGCTCGCCGCAAGTGGGATCTGAACGTCCAATCCACCGCACCAGCCGCGGCTCATGGCCGGATGGGCGGCTTCAGAGCGCAAGCAGGCCGGCCTCGCCGCCGTCGGTGCCGAATGCCAGGAGCGAGCCGTCCGGATTCCAGGCCAGCGCGGTGATCGGGTCGGTGGCGGGCGGGCGGGCGAGGATTTCGGCGCCGTCCTCGATCCGCACCAGCAGGACCATGCCGTCTTCGTAGCCGATTGCGACGATGTCCTGCGCCGGATGGCAGGCGACCCGCTCGACATTGTAGTCGGACGGCGCCAGCAGGCTGGGTGACTGGCCCATCGGGCCGTCCTTGGCCTGGAATGGCCACATCACCAACTGGTTGGCGCCGGAGGTGGCGAGCCATTTGCCACCGATGCTCCACGCCATCGACTGCACCTTGGTGGTGTAGCCCGACATGCGCATGTGCTGCCCGTCACCGATCCGCCAGCCGTGCAGCGCCGGCTCCTGCATCGAGGTGACGAGGAAGCGTCCGTCCGGGCTGAACAGGGCGTCGAGGTGCGAGCCCTTCCATTCGAACTCCTCAGGGGCCGCCTCGGAGTTGGGGAACCAGAGCGAAGCGCCGTTGTAGTGCGCCACGGCGAGGCGGAAACCCCTGGGTGCGAAGGCGAGGCCGCCCGCGGTCGACGGCAGGTCGAGTACCCGCTTCTCGCCTTTGCCGGTGAGCACGACGGCCTCTTTGCCGACCGACCAGGCGACGGCGTTGTCTGGCCCGGTGGTGACTCGGTTGATCCAGCGTCGTTTTTCGTCGGTCGCCACCGTCCGGGTCGCGCCGTCGATGCCGGTCGCCGCGATCTTGCCGTCGTCGCCTCCAGTCAGGATTCCGGTGCCCGTGCCCGCCGAGCACAGAATGCCGCCGGCGTGAACCGCGACGCGACGTTCGCCGTCCTGGTCCGCGATCACGATCGTCTCCTCGCCCAGCACGAAGGCCGCGGTGTCGCCGAGGAAATGCACCGCGACGACCGGTGCCTGGACGTCGACCGGACGGATACGCTCGGAAACAGAACCGATCTCGTTGCGGGCTTCGGTCATGATGGCGCTGCGCTGGTTGTTCCCGGGCCGCACACGGGGAGGGGCGGGAGAGGGTTGCTGTTGCGTTTCGCGCCGTTCGCGCGCCCCGCGACCGGGTACCGGGGCGGCATCTTCCGGCGCTGTGCAGGTGAATTTGGCGCGGTCGGTGTGCTACGCCTCGCATCCCATGAAGCCGGTGCGGATGAGCTCGGCCGGCAGCACGCGGCCGATGAACACCATGCGGCTCAGGCGTTTTTCGTCGGCGCTCCATGGCCGCTGGTGATCGCCGTCCAGGATCATGTGAACGCCCTGCATGACGAACCGGTCGGGGTCGTCCTTGAACGACAGGATGCCCTTGCAGCGCAGGATTTTCTGGCCTTCCTGTTGCACCAGTCCCTGGATCCAGGCGAAGAACTTGTCGGGATCGAGCGGCCGGTCGGTCGACAGCGACAGCGATTGCATGTCCTCGTCGTGATAGTGCTTCAGGCCGTGGTGCTGGTGATGGTGGTGGCCGCCGTCGTGACCATTGTGCCGATGCCCGCCGTCGTGATCATGGCCGTGATGCGCGTCATCATGCCCGTTGCCGTGATGGTGGTGATGATCATGATCGTGGCCATCGGTCTCGAGGAAGCCCGGCTCGATCTCGAGGATGCGCGAGAGATCGAACGCGTTTCGGCCCAACACCTCGGACAGCGGAATCGAGCAACGCTCGGTGCGGTGCAGCCGGGCATAGGGATTGATGGCACGGATGCGTGCCTCGGTGTCGCGGAGTTCGGTGTCGTTCACCAGGTCGGTCTTGTTGATCAGGATCACGTCCGCGAATGCGATCTGGTTCTTGGCCTCGGGTGCGTCGCCCAGCCGGTCGTTGAGCCATTTGGCGTCCGCGATGGTGACCACGGCGTCGAGCTTGGTGCGCTTGCCGACGTTCTCGTCGACGAAGAAGGTCTGCGCCACCGGGGCGGGGTCGGCGAGCCCGGTGGTCTCGACGATGATGGCGTCGAACCTGCCCTTGCGTCGCATCAGCCCCTCGATGATGCGGATCAGGTCGCCGCGCACGGTGCAGCAGACGCAGCCGTTGTTCATCTCGAACACTTCTTCGTCGGCGTCGACGACCAGGTCGTTGTCGATGCCGATTTCGCCGAACTCGTTGACGATGACGGCGTATTTCCGGCCGTGGGGCTCCGACAGGATGCGGTTGAGAAGGGTCGTCTTGCCCGCGCCGAGATAGCCGGTGAGCACCGTGACAGGGATTTTCTCGTTCATATGTGGCTCCGTTCGGTCTCCTATATAGAGGAGCGCGGGCCACATATATAGGAACGCGCGGGCCGCTCGGGAAAGTTCCCGCCGCGGCGTCTCCGGCGGAGCGGCCTTGCCTGGGGTTCCCGTATTTGGCCTGGTACTTGGCCTGGTACTTGGTCTGGTACTTGGGGAGTGTGGTTTTACGGTTGTGGCGGGCGCCCGAACCCTCCTAATCTGGGCCTTTCCGTCGTCACCGATCGCGCCATGTCTCTCGCCTCCCGGCTGTCCACCCTGGCCCACCGCATCGACCGGCTCAACGCCGCGTTGGGGCGGGGGGTGGCTTGGTGTGCCGTCGTGGTCGTGCTGGTGCAGGCTGCGGTGGTGTTGATGCGCTATGCGCTCGGATTCGGGGTGGTCTGGCTGTCCGAGAGCATCATGTACGCGCACGCCGTGCTGTTCCTGCTCGCCGCGGCCTGGACCCTGCAGGCCGGGGGACACGTCCGGGTCGACATCTTCCATGCGGGGGCGCGGCCGCGGACCCGGGCGCTGATCGACCTCCTCGGCGCGCTGATCTTTCTGCTGCCGTTCTCGCTGGCGCTGGGCTGGCTGGCGCTGCCCTATGTGGGCCGCTCCTGGGCGATCCTCGAGCGCTCGCGCGAGGCGAACGGCCTGCCGCTGGTGTTCCTGCTCAAGACGCTGATTCCGGTGTTTGCCGCCACAATGGGGCTGCAGGGGATCGCTCAGGCGATCCGGGCAGGGCTCACTTTGCGGGGGTCGCCGCCGCAGGGCGACGCGCCCCCGGCTTCGGTCGGCATGGCCCGATGATGCACCCCGAATTTCTCGCCGTCGCCCTGGTCGTCGCCATGTGCGCGACGCTGATGCTCGGCTATCCGGTCGCGCTGACGCTCGGCGGGGTGGCACTCCTGTTCGCGTTGGCGGGCGATGCGCTCGGGGTCATGGACGCCGCGCTGCTCGGCGCCTTTCCGCAGCGCGTCTACGGCATCATGACCAACGAGGTGCTGCTCGCCATTCCGCTGTTCGTGTTCATGGGGGTGATGCTGGAGCGTTCGCGGGTTGCCGAGGATCTGCTGGAGACCCTGGGGCGGCTGTTCGGGTCGCTCACCGGGGGGCTCGCCATCGCGGTCACCTTCGTCGGCGTGCTGCTCGCCGCCGCCAAGGGCATCGTCGGTGCCACCACGGTGACGATGGGCCTGATCGTGCTGCCGACCATGTTGCGGCACGGCTACGACCCGCGGCTCGCCGCCGGCACCGTCGCGGCGACCGCCACGCTGGCGCAGATCTTTCCGCCCGCGACCGTGCTGGTGCTGCTCGGCGATCAGATGAGCAACGCCTACCAGGCGGCGCAGCTGTCGCGCGGCGTTTTCGCCCCCCAGTCGGTCACGGTCAGTGATCTGTTCGCCGGGGCGGTCGTTCCGGCGCTGGCCCTGGTCGCTCTCTATCTGGCGTTCCTGGTCGCGGTGGCGATCTTGTTTCCCAAGACCTCGCCGGCCATTCCACCCGAGCCGGGCGCGCCGCACGGGCTGGCGCTGGCGCGGCGGCTGGCCGAGGCGCTGGTGGCGCCGCTTCTGCTGATCGGTGCGGTGCTCGGCTCGATCCTCGGCGGGCTCGCGACCCCGACCGAATCGGCCTCGATCGGCGCGCTCGGTGCGATCCTGCTGGCGATCCACCGGTTCGACGGCACGGGCTCTGGAACGGGCGTCTGGGCTAGGCTGATCCTGTGGGTCCGGTCGATCCTCGTCCCGGTGATGCGGACGACGGCCCAGATCGTCTCGATGATCTTCGTGATCCTGATCGGCGCGACCCTGTTCAGCCTGGTGTTCCGCGGGTTGGGGGGTGACGAACTGGTGCATCGCGCGTTGGTCGACCTGCCCGGCGGGACGGCCGGCGCGGTGCTGGTGGTGATGCTGGCGGTGTTCCTGCTCGGGTTCGTGATGGACGCGTTCGAGATCATCTTCGTGGTGGTGCCGATCGTCGCGCCGCCGCTGCTGATGCTGCCGGGTGTCGACCCGGTGTGGCTCGCGGTGATGATCGCCATGAACCTGCAGACCTCCTACCTGCATCCGCCATTGGGGCCGACGCTGTTCTTCCTGCGCGGGGTGGCGCCCCCCGAGA
>JAVBUK010000270.1:0-3809 GCA_031555345.1 Xanthobacteraceae bacterium
TGCCGGGGCGGTCAGACCCTCGGCCATGGCGTCGGTGATCAGTTGCGCCGGAACGGGTTCGCTGGCAAAGCTGCGCACGGAGCGGCGCAGAAGCTGTGCCTGACCGCGTCCGACTTCGATGGCCTCGGCGGTGCCCAGCCAGAACAGGTCGTCCTCGCCGGGTCGCAGCAGATCTCGGCCGCGGCTACCGTCATCGCTGAACTGCAGACCGCGCACCACCGCTACCGGGATGCCGTTATCGGCCGCGTGGGTGAGGCCCGGGGCATCGGGCCGGTTCGACACCACCCGCACGATTTCGGCCGGAAAATCCGGCGCGGCGGCGGCGGCGATCAGCGCCACCATGTTCGATCCGCGGCCCGAGATCAGGATGCCGACCCGCTTGCGCGTCATGGGGGGCATTCCGTCGGGTTCATTCGGTGAGATCGAGCCGGCCGTCGTAGCAGACCGGCGCGGTGTCGGGTGCCAGCGGGGTCACGACACCGAGCCGCACGACCGTCTCGCCTGCCGCGGTCAGGGTCGCCGCGACCGCATCCACGCCGGCGGGGTCGACGACCGCGACCATGCCGATGCCGCAATTGAAGGTGCGGAGCATTTCGGCTTCGGCCACGCCGCCGACGGCAGCAAGCCACCGGAACACCGGGGGAACCGGAATGCGCGACAGATCGAGCCGGACCCCGATGCCGTTCGGCAGGATGCGCGGGATATTGTCCGGAAAGCCGCCTCCGGTGATGTGGGCCAGCGCCTTGACAGCCCGGGTTTTGCGGATCGCCTCGAGGCAGGATGCGACATAAATGCGCGTCGGCGCCAGCAGCGCCACGCCCAGCACCTTGTCCTGATCGAACGGCGCCGGGGCATCCCAGGCAAGTCCGCTTGCCGCAACGATCCGGCGGACCAGGGAGTAGCCGTTCGAATGAACGCCCGTCGACCCCAGACCGAGCACGATGTCACCCGGCCGGAGGTCTTTGCGCGGCAGCAGGCTGCCCCGCTCGGCCGCGCCGACCGCGAACCCGGCGAGGTCGTAGTCGTCGCCTTGGTAGAGGCCGGGCATTTCCGCGGTCTCGCCGCCGATCAGGGCGCAGCCGGCCTGGCGGCAACCCTCGGCGATGCCTGCCACCACCCGCGCGCCGGTTTGTGGATCGAGCTTGGCGCAGGCAAAATAATCAAGAAAAAACAATGGCTCCGCACCCTGAACCACCAGGTCGTTGACCGACATGGCGACCAGGTCGATGCCGATCGTTTCATGCTGGCCGGTATCGATCGCGATCCTCACCTTGGTGCCGACGCCATCGGTGGCGGCGACCAGGACAGGGTCCTTGAAACCGGCTCGCGCCAGGTCGAATACGCCGCCGAACCCGCCGATTTCCGCGTCGGCCCCCCGCCGGGCGGTCGCGCGTACCAGGGGTTTGATGAGGTCGACCATGCGATTGCCGGCATCGATGTCGACCCCCGCCTGCGCGTAGGTGAGGCCGGTGCGACCTTTCTGGTTCATTGCCGGGTTCCATGTTGCCGCGTATCAGACTGGTGGTACGGTGGAATCGGGCGGCGCGCAATGGCCGGGCAGGGTTGCCCAAAGGCGCTTGGCAATTGGCCCTCGGTATATAATCTGCGCCGGAGCGCGGCCGTATCGCTGGGTCGTGCGGTGCGTTGCCGAGCCGGGGCCAACAATTGAACCTACCGAATCTCATCACTATGGGCCGCATCCTGTTGGTGCCGATCGTGGTCTGGGCGATTGCGTCGGGACAGATGCAAGTCGCGTTTCTTCTCTTTCTCGTCGCCGGCGTGAGCGATGGGGTGGATGGTTACCTGGCCAAGCGCTTCGGCATGGCGAGCGAACTGGGCGCCCATCTCGATCCGCTGGCCGACAAGGCGCTGATCGTGTCGATTTTCGTCTCGCTCGGCGTTGCGGACCGGATACCGCTCTGGCTGGTGATCCTGGTCGTGTCGCGCGATATTCTGATCATCGGCGGGGTGATGTTCGCGTGGTTCCTCGGCAAGCCGATCACGGTGCGGCCGGTGAGGGTCTCCAAGCTCAACACGGCGGCGCAGATCGTGTTCGTCTGTCTGGTGCTCGCCTCGCTCGCATTCGACCTCAAGACTCGTTATCTGACATTGCCGATGATGGCGGTCGTCACCGTTCTGACGCTGATGTCGATGGCGGTCTATGTGCGCGACTGGGTCGAGCACATGAGTTCGTCGGGCAGCCAGCAGACCTGAGGGCATGGTGCGCTGTTGTGATCGAAATCGGTTCCGTGGTTGGCCGATCGGCCTCGGTGCGGCGGCGTCGCAACCAAGGGTTCGGGCGGCATGGCGGCGAGCGAAGCGACGAAGCAACCCGCGGGTTCGATACCGCCGGTGGTGAATTCGTCATGGTCGCGCCAGCGTTTCCCGGCCGGCCCCGCGACCTCGCGTCGCCAGAGTGAAGGAGAGGTCGCCTGTCGATTCCCCGCCAACTCGCGCTCGCGCTCGGATTCCATGACAGCTTCGCACGCGAGGACTTTTTGCCCGGCCCGCCGAACGCGTCGGCGCTGGCGATGATCGAGCGCTGGCCCGACTGGGCGTCCCGCGCCCTGGTCCTGGTCGGGCCGGAGGGGGCGGGCAAGAGTCACCTGGCGGCGATCTGGGCCCAGGCGAGCGGCGCACGCTTCGTCGCCGCGCGCGCGTTGAAGCGCGCCGACGTTCCGGCCCATCTCGCCACCGGCGCCCTGGTGGTCGAGGACCTGCGGCCGGGTGCGTTCGACGAGAATGCGGCATTTCATCTGCTCAACCTGATGAACGAGCAGGCCGCCACCGTGTTGGTGTCGGCGCAATCGGCACCGGCGACATGGAGCATCACGATCCCGGATCTCGCCTCGCGCCTGCGCGCGCTGCCCGTGGCCCGGTTGGAACCGCCGGATGACGTGCTGCTGCGCGCCGTCATGGTCAAGCTTTTCGCCGACCGACAGCTCGCCGTCGACGAGAGCCTGATTGCGTTTCTGGCGAGCCGTATCGAGCGTTCGTTCGCGGCCGTGCGCGAGGCCGTGAGCCGCCTCGACGCCGAAGCGTTGCGGCAGCAGCGCCCGGTCACGCGGGCGCTGGCCGCGGAGATTTTCAGATAGGCGGGGCGAATCAGGCGGCCCGTCTGCGATCAAGTTAGGCAAACGGAGCCGTCAGTATTTTGCGCTTGTGCGCGTCAAACGGGCAGCAGGTCGAACGCACGCTCTAAAATGGCGTGTTGACGATCCTGTCGTAGAGGAATTATCTCGTTCAGATTCAATAAGATATGAAAATATTTTGATTTATCTTATTCGATGCCGATGGTGCATTGATACGGAGTTCTTTTGTCCTATTGAGCGCGATGCGCGTCATACGTACTATTACCGGTAAGGAGACCTACGGACATGAAACAGCGACCCCGACGTCTGCTTAGGGAAATCAGCCAACGAACCGGACTGAATTGGGCCAAGCGCGGCAGCATGGTCGTTTTCGACGAAAAGCTCATGGCCAAACTTGCATCGCTGGAGGACGATCTGAAGACAGCCAGCGTGATCGAACAGTTGCTCGTCACTTCCGACCGACGCTCGCGGCTTCGCTTGTCATAGAAACAACGCCATTACTCCCAAGGAAGGTACCCCCGGAAGAGGCTCCGCTGGACAACGGCGGGGCCTCCAACTTTGTGGGGCGGTACGATCGGGTGTCCCGGTTCCGACGTTCGGTTCCGTTTGCAGCCCGCTCGGTACCAATGTCGGAACCGAAAGGACATTAGCAACTCTATGACGCGGGTGTGGTTTTGGATTTGACGTTGCGATCAAGAGCTCGCCGTGAGAGGGATC